>JBAPYG010000031.1:0-8289 GCA_049284615.1 Acidimicrobiia bacterium | reverse complement strand
GAGCCCCTGTGTGACCCCATTCTGGATCTCGATCGCCTCCTCGAGCGTGTCGAATTCGATCACCCAGAGAATCGGGGCGAATGTCTCGTCCTGTGTCACCGAGGCCGTCTTGGGGACCTTGACGATCGTCGGCTGAACGAAGAAGCCATCTCGATCTAGTCGCTCGCCCCCGGTGAGGACCTCGCCGCCCTGCTCGCGGGCGATGTCGATCGACGTCATCATCTGCTCGATCGCCTTCTCGGAGACGACCGGCCCCATCAATGTGCCCTCCACGAGAGGATCACCGATCGTTACCTGTCCGTAGGCCTCGACGAGACGACTCACCACCTTGTCGGCTATCGCTCGGTGGACGAGGAGGCGACGCAGAGTGGTGCAGCGTTGCCCGGACGTACCAACCGCCGAGAACAGGGCGCCCCGGACGGCCAGGTCGAGGTCGGCGTCGTCCATGACGATCACGGCATTGTTGCCCCCGAGCTCGAGGATGGACCGTCCCATCCTCTGAGCCACCGCGGGGCCGACGATGCGGCCCATGGCGCAAGATCCCGTTGCCGAGATCAACGGGAGACGGGTGTCCTGGTTCATCGCGGTCCCGACCGTCTTGCCATCGCCCACGGCGAGGTTGAAGACTCCTTCGAACCCTGTTCCCTCCATGACCCCCTGGGCGATGCGGGTGACGGCGATGGCGGTGAGAGGCGTGGCCTCCGAGGGCTTCCACACCACCGTGTCGCCACACACAGCGGCGATGGCGGCGTTCCAGGACCAAACGGCGACCGGGAAGTTGAACGCGCTGATCACACCCACCGGGCCCAGTGGGTGCCAATGCTCGTACATCCTGTGGTTGGGCCGTTCCGAGGCCATGGTGCTGCCATAGAGCTGACGGGAGAGACCAACCGCGAAGTCGCAGATGTCGACCATCTCCTGGACCTCACCGATCCCTTCGAGGTGGATCTTGCCCATCTCCAGGGTGACGAGAGCCCCCAGAGCGTCGATGTTCTCCCTGAGCGCATTGCCCAGTCGACGTATGTATTCCCCGCGTTTGGGTGGCGGGAGCCGACGCCAGCGCTCGAAGGTCTCGGTCGACGACGCCACCACCTGCTCGTAGTCGTCGAGCGATGCCATCGTGACCGTGGCCAACGTCTGGCCCGTCGTCGGGTTGGTGACATCGATCACCTCCCCGGTGGCCTCCACCCAGCCCCCGGCATAGACCCCCGAGTTGTGATCCTCGATGCCGAGGGCCGTCAAGACATCCCGATGGCTCATCGCGCCGCCACCACTTCGATCTCCACGAGGAAGCCACCGGGGAGGGCTCCGGCCTGCACCGCCGACCGGGCAGGGAAGGAGTCACCGAAATACGATCCGTACACCTCGTTCACGGCCGGGTAGTCGTCGATGTCCGCCAGGAAGACGGTCGTCTTGACGATGTCGTCATACCCGAGCCCGAGATCGCCGAGGATCGCACCGATGTTCGACATCACCTGATTTGCCTGAGCCGTGACATCGTCGGGAACGCGCTCGGCCGTGCCCGGGACGAGCCCGACCTGCCCCGAGAGCCACACCAGCCCACCGGCCTCGGTTGCCGCGGAGTAGGGCGCCATTGAGGAAGGCGCCGAGGGTGTTTTGGCAACGGTTCTGGGCAAAAGGATTCTCCTCGTCTCGTGGAGCCGGAGGGTACCCAACAAAGTGAGAGACCCGGCCGTCGGCCGGGTCTCTCTGCAGAGGTGAGTCTGCGTTGCAAGCCGCTGAGGGGTCTCAGCTGAACGAATTGCCGCAGCCGCAGCTACGCGTCACGTTGGGGTTCTCGATGGCGAAGCCGGCGCCCATGAGCCCTTCCTTGTAGTCCAGGGTCGCGCCACGCACCATCTCGGCGCTCTGCGGGTCGACCAGGACGCGCACATCGTCGAACTCCTCGACGATATCGGCGTCGTCGACCTCGGCGTCGAAGTACATCTCGTAGGAGAAGCCGGAGCAACCACCAGGGCGAACCGCCATGCGAAGTGCGAGGTCTGCTTCACCCTCGCTGGCGATGAGCTCGCGGACCTTGTCCACGGCGGCATCGGTGAGGTTCACCGTCTTCTGGGGCTTGGTCGACTTGATCGAGAGAATCTGTGTCATTGGCTCCTACCTGAGGTCTCACCCATTTTAACGCCATGAGCGGGGTTGGCCATTCCCCCTATGTGCATGGTGCAAATTAGCCTGGTGTCGTGGCCTCGGTGACGACCGACCAGGTGATGAAGACCCTGGAAGGGGTGCGTGACCCCGAGCTCGGCGGCAATGTCGTCGAATTGGGGATGATCACCGACGTCGACGTGCACGAGGGCACGGTCGACATCGGTCTCGCCCTCACGATCGCCGAGTGCCCGTTGCGAAGCCAGATCGAGGGAGACACCAGGCGAAGGGTCGCCGCCATGCCCGGGGTGGACGCGGTCAACCTCAGGACGACCGCGATGACCAAACGGCAGAGGGCCGAGCTGATGTCGGTCGCCCGTCGCAACGCCCGTGAGAATGCGGAGCCGACACAGGTCGCTTCGACTACCAGGGTCATAGCCATCGCCTCGGGAAAGGGCGGTGTGGGCAAGTCGTCGATGGCGGTCAATCTCGCCACGCAACTCGCCGCGGAGGGCTTTGCGGTGGGTCTTCTCGATGCCGACATCTGGGGCTTCTCGATCCCACGGATGATGGGCGCCCGAGGCCGGCTCGAGGCCGACACCGAGAGCAAGCTGATCGAGCCGGTGGTCGCTCATGGCGTCAAGGTCGTCTCGACGGGTCTCATCATCGAGTCGGAGGAGACCGCGCTCATGTGGCGCGGCCTCATGCTCTCCAAGGCCCTGGAGCAATTCCTGAAACAAGTCGATTGGGGTGACCTCGACTACCTGATCCTGGACATGCCTCCGGGCACCGGCGACGTGCAGATGGCCCTCACCCGAATGCTTCCTCAAGCCGAGATGGTCGTCGTGACCACACCGCAGAGCGCAGCACAGCGGGTCGCCATCCGGGTGGCGGACATGGCGCGTCGCTCGCACATGCCCGTGGTCGGGGTCATCGAGAACATGTCGGGGGAGGTCTTCGGCAGTGGAGGTGGCAAAGAGCTCGCCGACGAGCTGGGGGTGCCACTGCTCGCATCGATACCCCTCGACCAGGCACTCGTGGCGGGTGGCGACGAGGGCCGACCCGTGGTCCTCCGCCCCGAGTCGGGACCGGCTGCCCGGGCCCTGGCCGTGGCGGCGGAGAAGGTGATGGCCGTTGTGCCCCCGGCCGACCTGGAGACCTGCACGGGACGTATCGCCAAGCTGATCGCCGACCTGGAGGATGGTGCCGCCTGAACACCAGGCCGGGACGCCAGGGGGCCCGGACGCGAGAGAGGGACCCTGACGGGTCCCTTCTCGAGGAGCCTCCCAATCGCCCCCAACTCCCAGCACACTCTTGCCAGGTGCACGTTCGGGTGTGACTATCGGTCACGCTGGGTGTTTGCACAATGACTGTTCGTGAGACCCCCAGAGAGACTAGACACGTGTTGTGGACAAGTCCGGCCCCCTCCGACTCAACCACACAGACCCTTGACCAAGGGGTAGGGATTGACCGCCGACCCCCCTCCCGGGTGGTACTCGAAGTGGAGATGGGGCAGATACTCGGGGGCGTTGCCCGTGGAGCCGTTGTACCCGATGACATAGCCGGCGGGGACACTCTGACCGGGGCTGATGTCGGCGAAGGCGTCGAGATGGGCGTAGTAGTAGAGGTCGCCTGCGTCGGAGGTGAAGTAGATCGACTTACCCCCCAGCGACGAGTTGGACAGACGGTAGATCCTGCCCGAGAAGACGGCCACGATCGGCACACCCCGCGCCGCGATCATGTCCACGCCCTTGTGTGAGCGTCCTCCGGAGCGTGGTGCACCCCAGCTGTCACTGAACGAGACGGCGCCCGCTACCGGACAGGCTCCGCTGTCCGGAGGGGGTAGTGGCGGCGGTGGCGGAGTGGTGGTGGGCGCCGGTGGCGAGGTGGTTCCCGTCGTGGCGTCACCCCCATCGCCACTCGAAGTGGCCGCGGTGGTGTTGGTCGCATTCGCCGTTGCCTCCGCAGCGGCCTGCGCCGCTGCCTCCTGGCGACGTCTCTCCTCCTCTTCGCGACGTCGGCGCTCTTCCTCCTCTTGCGCCTGTCTCTGGACGAGGTCGTCATAGACCTCCTGGGCGGCAACCAGATCGGACTGAAGCTCCCCCGCCAGCTGCTCGAGCTCGGCGGCGAGCGTCACCTGCTCGTCCAGTGCATCGTCGAGACGAAGGGTCTGCCGGTCGAGCTCGTCGCGGAATGTGCGCAGCTTGTCGACCACGCCCTCGTCGACGCCGTTGACCTGTTTGAGGTACTCCATCCCCGCCGGATACTGCTGGTCTGTCGCCGAGAACAGGACCGACAGCGAAACACCGCTGGTCGACCCCATGTAGAGCTCGACCGCCAGGTCCTCGAGACGAGCCTCGGTCTCGGTGATCTTGATCTGGGCGAACTCGATCGATGAGTTCAGATCATCGATCTCCTGGTCGAGAGCTGCCTGCCGCCCATAAGCCGCGATCACCTCTTCGCCCAGTTCAGCCGACTCGGCAGTTATCCGATTGACCTCCTGGCGGGCGCGGTCGATGTCCTGGTCCGTCACCTGCGCCACGGCAGGGAAGGCGATTGCGACCACCAACAGGCCGCTGAGAAGTCGGACGATGCGTTTCATGGATCGGGAATGGGGACCAGTCGGTCGTCACGCAAGGCTATCCGGTCCTGGTCGATCAGCAATCCGATGTGGGCCTGCACCGATCTGGCGGCCAGGGGATGCAGGGAGGTGTCGACATCGGCGTACACCACCTCCACGATGTCGGGAACCGATGTGGCTCCGGCCGCAATGGCGCCGAAGATCTCCTCGTGACGCTGCAGTCGATGGGCCAGGTACCACTCGATGACCTGGTCAGGCTGCTCCATGTCCTCACCGTGACCCGGATGCAGCCGCTCCAGACCGGTTCCGTGGAGCTTCTCCAGCGAGGTCATGTAACGACCCATGTCCTCGACCATCACCGAGGAACCACCCATGATGTGGTCACCGGTGAATAGGACGTTTCCCGCCCGGAAACAGAGATGGTCCCCGGCATGTCCCGGCGTGTAGACCACCAATAGCTCGAGTGGGCCCACATCGAAGCGAGCCCCGTCCAAGAGACGCGTATCAGGATCGAACGAAGGCCCGGCGGCATAGCCGATGGCCGGCACGCCCAGGTCGAGGGCGAGCGGATTGGCCATGGGGGCGTGGTCGCTGTGGGTGTGGGTCACGAGAACCGCGACCGGTTGCCTCTTGCCGATCATGTCCACGATCGCAGTCGCGTGCTTCCGGTCGATGGGGCCAGGGTCGATGATCACGACCGAGCCATCGTCGGCCCCGAGCACCCAGGTGTTAGTGCCGGGCCCGGTGAACGGGCCGGGGTTGTTGGCCAGGACCCGATCGATCCTCATCAGTCGTCCGCCGGCATGTGGACCGGCAGCCAGGAGCCATCCTCCATCTGCTGCGGTCGAATCAACGTGCGACCGTCGGCGCCTTGCGCGGAGACATATGCCTCCTCGATCGTCGATCGTCGGGCGAGCCACCGCAGATGAGTCAGAGTGGGGAGTATCAGGTTCATCTCGCCGGCGTCGTACAGCTCCAAAGCGGCCGCGGGGCTGAGCCACATGTGCCCGATCAGTTCGTCGGAGTCGATGATCACGTCGGGAGCATCGTCGCAGGCAGCCAGGTAGAAGCGCGTATCGAACCGCCGGGGTGCTTCGACGGGTGTCACCCAGCGGGACACCAGGACCAGCTCGTCGGCAGCCAGAGCCAGGCCCTCGCGGTGAGCCCAATCGTGAAACGCTACGCCTTTTCCAATCGGCGCCGGCCGGACACCATTCGAGGTGAGCACGATCCCGGTCTCCTCGGCGAGCTCCCGGATCGCCGCGTTGCGATGCGAGTCGTCATCCCGGGTCGAGGAGCCCGGTGACACGTCGGAGTCCTCGACGCCACCGCCGGGGAACACCACGATGCTCCCGAAGAATCCGCGTGAGTTGCGCTCCACCAGGAGCACTTCGAAGCCCTGCCCGGAACCACGCAACAGGATCACGGTGGCTGCGGGGTCGGCGATGGGCACCGGTGCATCCTATGGACGAGGTCTGGCAAACTCGTATGGTGACGCAAAACCTGTTCCGGGAGCTGCCCGCTGTCGACCAACTGGTGGACCGGACCGAAACCTGGCTGCCACGCGCCCTGACGATGGACATCGCGCGTGCCGTCCTCGAACAGGCGAGATCCGACATCGCCGTCGGGCAGAGCATCGATCTGCCGGGAGAGATGACGGGCCTGACCCGGGCCGTGGAACGGGCCTCGGGGACGAGGGTCATCAATGCGAGCGGGGTGCTCCTCCACACGAACCTCGGACGCGCGGTGTGGTCATCGTCTGCTGTGGAGCGCGCCACCGCGGTGGCGTCTGGATACACCAACCTCGAGATGGACCTGGAGACCGGGAAGCGGGGACGTCGTGGCGGCTACGTCACTCGTCTCCTCCGCCAGGCCACTGGCGCAGAGGATGCCCTGGTGGTCAACAACAACGCATCCGCCTTGCTGTTGGCCCTCGCCGCCACCTCGCGGGGACGGGCGGTGCCGGTGTCCCGCGGTGAGATGATCGAGATCGGGGGGGCCTATCGCCTCCCCGCGGTCATGGAGGCCAGCGGGGCGACACTGCTCGAGGTCGGCACCACGAACCGCACGCGTCCCGGTGACTACGTCACGGCTCTGCAGACACACCACTGCGGGGCGATCCTCAAGGTCCATCCTTCCAACTACCGCGTCGAGGGGTTCACCCAGGAGGCCGACATCATCGAGCTGGCCGGTATGAAGACGATGGAGACTCCCCTCATCTACGACCTCGGATCGGGGCTCCTCGACCGCGAGGCGCGGTGGGTCCCCTCCTGGCTCGGCTCCGAGCCGGCGGTGCGCCAGGCGCTCCAGGACGGGGCCGATCTCGTCCTGTTCAGCGGGGACAAGCTGCTCGGCGGCCCCCAGGCCGGGATCATGGTCGGGCGGGCCGACCTGATCGAGCGGTTGCGCGCCGACCCGATGACCAGGGCACTTCGCGTCGACGGCGTCACCTACGCGGCCCTCGGGGCCACCGTCGAGGCCTACCTCGACGACGACCCGGAGCAGATCCCGTTCTGGCGTCATGCGCTGACTCCGGCACACGACCTGAGTCAGCGTTCGAGAGCAGTCGCCGGGGAGATCGGGGGCCGCGTCGAGGAGGGCAGCTCGGTGGTCGGTGCGGGCAGCGCTCCCGGAGCCTCCATCCCCGGCCCGATCGTCCGCATCGGCGACGAAGACCACCTGTTCGAGTCACTGCTTCGATTCGATCGGCCCGTGCTGGCTCGACGTGATCGAGGAGACCTGATCATCGACCTGCGCGCGGTCGAGCTCGATGACGACGGAGCAGTGAGCGCGGCGATTGCCCGATGCCGGTAGTCGGCACCGCCGGCCACGTCGACCACGGAAAGTCGACGTTGATCCAACGGATAACGGGCAGGAACCCGGATCGGTGGGTGGAGGAACGGGAGAGAGGGCTCACCATCGACCTCGGTTTTGCCTGGGCAATACTCCCCGACGGCCCCGAAGTCTCCTTCGTGGACGTCCCCGGTCACGAGCGATTCCTCAAGAACATGCTGGCAGGGATCGAGGCAATCGACGTTGCGCTGTTCGTGGTCGCAGCCGACGAGGGGTGGATGCCACAGTCGGAGGAGCACCTGGCCGTCCTCGACCTCCTCGGCGTGTCGAGAGGGGTCGTCGCCGTGACCAAGGCCGACGCGGTGGATGAAGACCTCCTCGAGCTGGCGATGGCCGAGGTCGGCGAGCGTCTCGAGGGGACCAGTTTGAGCAGCGCCCCGATCGTGGCTGTGTCCGGGCGCACCGGTGATGGGGTGCCGCGACTACTCGGCGAGCTGGTCGCCCAGCTGCCGGCGAAGCCTTTCGACGAGGGACGACCGCGTCTTTGGGTCGATCGCTCTTTTCCGGTGGCGGGGGCAGGCACGATCGTCACCGGGACCCTCCTCGACGGGTCGCTCTCCGTCGACGACACCGTGGTCATCGCTCCCGCAGGCAGCACTGCGCGCATCAGGGGAATTCAAAGTCATGAGAAGACACACGACTCGGTTGGCCCGGCGCGTCGGGTGGCACTGAACCTGGGGGGCATCGACCACCACGACATTCGACGTGGCGACATGCTGGGCCTGCCCGGCCAGTGGGTGGCCTCCGAC
>JBAPYG010000030.1:0-4001 GCA_049284615.1 Acidimicrobiia bacterium | reverse complement strand
CGCCGCCCATAACTGACACAGAACGGTGAGAAGGCCTCAGTCGCGGGCGCCGGCAGGGTCGAGGGCGCGCTGGATGGCGTTGGTCCATGCGTCGGCGGCCTCCGTGAGCGGCAGAGACGAGCCGGCTATGTCGATCGAGTCGCCCCCCATGACGCCGATGCGGCGGGCGCCGGGCACGTCGACCCCACCGGGAGGAGCGACGACGAGGAATCGGTGGGGGTCCTCGCTGAAGGGATGGGACGTCTCGACCTCGGCTCCAACACCGGAGACGATGCAGATCTCGGCGAGGGCGACGGCGACCCCGCCATCTGAGATGTCGTGCAACACCGGGGCGGTGTGGGCCAGCCGGGTCGCCAGGTCGACCACTTCGACTGCCGCAGCCGCGTCGGGAGCAGTGGGGATCCCACCCGGGGGACCATGGAGACGCTGGACGGAGGACCCAGCCAGATTGGCCGTCGGCTCGGGCCCGACCTCCCAGACCTCCATGCCGGCTTCGGCCCTGTCGAGACGGGGTGGGGCTACGGGCATCGGATCGGCCAGGCCGAGCAAGCCCACCACGGGGGTCGGATGGATGTCGATCCCGTCCGTCTCGTTGTAGAAGCTGACGTTTCCACCGACGACCGGCACGCCGAGGGCCTCACAGGCTTGGGACATCCCTTCGACGCACTCCTCGAACTGCCACATGACCTCGGGCTTCTCCGGGTTCCCGAAATTGAGGTTGTCGACCACGGCGATGGGCCGGGCACCGGTCACGGCCACGTTGAGGGCGGCTTCGTACACCAAACGCTGGCTTCCGATCCGCGGGTCGAGATAGCAGAGCCGCCCGTTGCCGTCCGTCGACGCCGCCAATGCCTTCTGTGTCCCCTTGATGCGCAGGAGCGTCCCGTCTGCGCCCGGTCCGACGACCGTGTTGAGGAACAGCATGTGATCGTACTGCTGGTGTATCCACTCCGATGATCCGATCCCGGGGTCGGAGAGGAGGGCGAGCAGTGTCGAAGCCGGTTCCAGCCCGGACCCGTCGAACCACCTGGACTGGACCTCGTCGAGCCACTCGGGGCGTGACGAGGGACGGTCGTACAGGGGTGCGTCGTCAGCCAGAGATGCCGCGGGCATCTCGGCGACGACCTCCCCGGCCTGGCGGATGGTGAGCGTCTCGCCCGCCTTCACCTCTCCGACCACCGCAGAGTCGATCTCCCACCTCGCCGCGACCGAGAGGACCTCCTCGACCTTGTCCGGTGCGACGAAGGCCATCATCCGCTCCTGTGACTCCGACATGAGGAGCTCGGGAGCGGTCATCCCGGTCTCCCTGGTGTGGACGGCGTCGAGATCGACGTCCATGCCCACCCCTGCTCGGCCGGCGGGCTCGGACACGGCGCAGGAGAGACCCGCCGCCCCCAGGTCCTGGACCCCGACCACCAGGCCCTTCTCATACAACTCGAGACATGCCTCTATGAGCTTCTTCTCCTCGAAGGGATCGCCGACCTGCACCGACGGCCGAAGCTCGGCCGACCCGTCATCGAAGGAGGCGGAGGCGAGGACGCTGGCCCCCCCGATGCCATCCCGGCCGGTGGCCTTGCCGAGGAGGACCGCCACCGACCCTGGAGCGCCGGCCGTCCCCAGGACGAGCTGATCCCGTCTGAGGATGCCAAGACACATCACGTTGACCAGGGGATTCCCCGAATAGCAGTCGGCGAATGCGACCTCCCCACCGACGGTGGGCACACCCACCGCGTTGCCATAGCCGGCGATCCCGGCCACCACGCCTTTGAGCAGATATCGGTTCTTGGGCTCGTCCAGAGGGCCGAATCTGATCTGATCCCAGAGGGCGATCGGCCGGGCGCCCATGGTGAAGACATCGCGCAAGATCCCGCCGACACCGGTCGCAGCCCCCTGGTAGGGCTCGACGAAAGACGGATGGTTGTGACTCTCGATGCGTAGGGCTGCCAGCCACCCGTCCCCGATGTCCACGACACCGGCATTCTCCCCCGGCCCGACGACGACCCACTCGGCCTCGGTGGGGAATCGGCGGAGATGTCGCCGAGACGACTTGTAGGAGCAGTGCTCCGACCACATCACCGAGTACATGGCCAGCTCAGCGGGCCGAGGCTCTCGCTCGAGGATGTCTAGAACGGTCTGGTATTCGTCGTCGGTCATCCCCAGTTGGCGATGTGCCGGCTGTTGGGTGGCGGTCACGCCGGCACGAGTGAGTGGAGAAAGCTCTCCAAGAGAGGTCGGCCGTCGGTGGATCCGAGCAGTTCGTCGGTGGCGCGCTCGGGGTGGGGCATCACTCCCACCACGTTGCCGGTCTCGTTGGACACCGCGGCGGCGCGGTCCTGAGATCCGTTCGGGTCGTCGAGATACCGCAGGACGACACGACCCGTGCCCGACGGGTCGACCCAGTTGCCCTGGTACGAGTTGAGCGGGATGCGCAGTCTCGCCCCCACCTCCGAGGTCCTGGTGAGCACCGAGTCGGTGTCCACCACCTCGACGTCGACGAACCTGCAGATGAAAGAGAGGTCACGATTGGCGATGTGGGCACCCGGGATCAACCCGGACTCACACAAGACCTGCCATCCGTTGCAGATGCCGAGCACCGGGGCACCGACCGACGCCAATCGGGCCACCTCCCTCATGGCAGGGGAGAACCGTGCGATGGCGCCGGTGCGCAGTGCGTCGCCGTGGGCGAAGCCACCGGGGAGGATCGCCCCGTCGAACTCGGACAGGTCGGTGTCGCGGTGCCAGACGAGCTCTGCTTCGCCGCCGAGGGCCTCGATCGCATGGACCACGTCGTGCTCACAATTGACTCCGGGGAAGACGACAACCGCAACCTTCACGACTCGACCTCCACGGAGAAGTCCTCGAGCACCGGGTTCGCCAGGAGCTGGCGGCACATCTGCTCGACTCGACTCTCGATCTCGGCCGCGTCGTCTCCGGCCACCTCCATGTGGATGACCCTGTCCATGCGCACGGCCGTGGCCTCGGTGAAGCCGAGGTCGTGCAAGGCGCGTTTCACCGTGGTTCCCTCCGGGTCGGCTATCTCGGGTCGTCTGTCGATGGTGACCGTGACCTTCATCGGAGGGGCCTCATCCGCGGGCGAGGTACTCGTCGAAGGGTTCGCCGGTTATCCGCTCGTAGGCCTCGACATACCTGGCACGGCTGCCGTCGATGATCTCGTCGGGGAGGTCCGGCGGGGGTGGGCTCTTGTCCCATGGCTGTGTCTCCAGCCAGTCACGCACGTATTGCTTGTCGAATGACGGGATCTCCCCTCCGGGCTGGTACTCGTCGGCCGGCCAATAGCGGGAAGAGTCAGGAGTGAGCACCTCGTCGATGAGGAGCAGCTCACCGTTGGCATGGCCGAACTCGAACTTGGTGTCGGCGAGGATGACCCCCTTCCCCGCCGCGTACTCGTTCGCCCTCGTGTAGATGTCGATCGACCGTCGGCGCAGCTCCTCGTAGAGGTCGTCCCCCAGCAGTTCGCGGGTCCGGGCCTCCGTGATGTTCTCGTCGTGACCTGTCACAGCCTTGGTGGCAGGGGTGAAGATCGGCTCGTCGAGCTTGTCGGCCATCCTCAGGCCGCCAGGAAGGTGCTCGGTGGTGGGACCGCCGCCATCCCGGTACTCACGCCACGACGACCCGTACAGGTATCCCCTGACCACGCACTCGACCGGCACGACCTCGGTCCGCCTGACGATCATGGCCCGGCCCGCCAGATCTGCCCTCTGCTCATCGGTCAGGGCATCGATGCCTGAGAGGTCGGTGGTCACGAGATGGTTCGGGGCGTCGAGGAGGTCGAAGAAGTGGAGACTCAAACCGGTGAGCACACGACCCTTGTCGGGGATCGTTTGGTTGAGGATCACGTCGTAGGCCGAAATACGGTCAGTGGCGACGAAAAGCAAGTGGTCGGAGTCGATCTCGTAGATCTCCCGGACCTTTCCTGATGCGATATGGGGTAGAGCCAGCACGCCGCGGGAGCGTAGCGGCGTCGACGGATTCTCCTAGCC
>JBAPYG010000029.1:0-4156 GCA_049284615.1 Acidimicrobiia bacterium | reverse complement strand
TCATGGAGCACGGCGAACGGGATGTCGCCATCCGGGTCGCGGTCACCGTGGCCGGCAAGGGGCTCCACGCCGACTTCTCCGGATCTGACCCGCAGGTCGAGGCGAACTTCAATGCCGTCGAGGCCGTCACGCGCTCCTGTCTGTACTACGCCGTCCGGGTGGCGACCGACCCCACCATCCCGGCCAATGCCGGCTGCTATCGCCCGATCGAGCTGACGGCTCCGACCGGGACGATCGTCAACGCCCGCCCGCCGGCAGCCGTCGCAGCCGGGAACGTGGAGACGAGCCAGCGCATCGCCGATGTCTTGTTGGGCGCACTCGCCCAGGCCGCGCCCGACCGGGTGCCCGCGGCAGGTCAGGGCACGATGAACAACGTGCTGATAGGCAACGATGACTTCGCCTACTACGAGACGGTGGCCGGGGGCCAGGGTGCCCGTCCCTTCAGGGACGGGCAATCGGGGATCCAGACCGGGATGACCAACACCCAGAACACGCCGATCGAGTCGCTTCACACCCACTACCCCTTCCGGGTGACCGCGTACACGCTGCGACGTGACAGTGGAGGCGCCGGGCGATACCGCGGTGGTGATGGCATCCATCGGGCGATCGAGTTCAAGGCCCCCGCGACACTCTCGTTGATGGGCGAGCGTCGGCGCAACGCACCCTGGGGTCTCGCCGGTGGCCGGCCCGGGGCCACCGGCGAAGACTGGCTAGTCCGTGCTTCGGGCGACCGGGAGCGACTCCCCGGCAAGACCACCGTCGAGGTCGCCCCCGGCGACCGCCTCATCGTCCTCACCCCCGGTGGCGGGGGCTGGGGGCGGGTTTGACCACCGTTCTGTGTCAGTTAGGGGCGGTCTCACCGCCCCTAACTGACACAGAACGATCTCGGGGAGGGGGGTAGCCTGACCCGGTGACTCTCGTGAGCGAACTGCGGGCGGTTCTCGGGGATGAGGATGTTCTCGAGGAGCCGGTCGAGCTGCATCTCTTCTCGAAGGATGCGTCGCTGCTGCGGGGGTCGCCGACCTGCATCGCGTTTCCGGAGGACGCGGCCGAGGTGGGCGAGATCGTGAGGATCGCCGAGCGACATCGGGTGCCAATCGTGGCCAGGGGGGCCGGGACGGGTCTGGCCGCCGGTGCGAGCCCGACCGAAGGCGGCATAGTCGTGGTCACGACTGCGATGAGCGACATCGACATCGACGTCGAGAACAGGACGGCGTGGGTCGGCGCGGGTGTCATCAATCTCGACCTCTCGACGGCTGCCGCCCCATACGGCCTCTATTTCGCCCCGGACCCGTCTTCACAGTCGGCGTGCACGATCGGTGGCAACGTCGCCAACAACTCCGGTGGCCCCCACTGTCTCTCCGAGGGGAGCACGACCAGCCATGTCCTCGGATTGGAGGTCGTGCTGGCCGGTGGTGAGGTGGTGACCCTCGGGGGCCAGGCTCCGGACCCGCCGGGTTTGGACCTGAAGGGGGCCATCGTCGGCTCCGAGGGAACCCTGGGAGTCGTCACCCGTGCCCTGGTGCGGCTCCTCCCCGTCGACCCCGACGTGCGCACGCTCCTCATGGACTTCCCGACGGTCGAGGACGCGGCGCGAACCGTGTCCGATGTCATCGCGGCCGGTCTGGTCCCGGCGGCTCTGGAGCTGATGGACCAGCGGATGTGCATCGCCGTGGAGAACTGGCTCCAGGCGGGTCTGCCCACCGATGCGGCCGCGGTCCTCCTCGCCGAGGTCGTTGGAGAATCGGAGGGCGTCGAGTCCTCGGCGCAGCTCATCGCCGACGTGGCCCGTCGCAACAACGCCACCGGGGTGGAAATCGCCGAGACCGATGAGCATCGGGCACTGTTGTGGAAGGCGCGGAAGTCGGCATTCGGCGCCATCGCCCAACTCGCTCCCGACTACTACCTGCACGATGCGGTGGTGCCACGCACCCGTCTCGTCGAGACGATGAAAGCCGTCTATGAGATCGCCGATCGATACGACCTGACGATGCTCAACGTGTTCCATGCCGGCGACGGCAACCTCCACCCGCTCATCGCTTTCGACGCCGGAGACCCTGAGACCAACGCGCGCGTGCACAGGGCGGGTGACGAGATCATCGCTGTCGCCCTCGAGGCGGGCGGGGCGCTGTCCGGTGAGCACGGCATCGGCATCGAGAAGAGGGACATGATGCGGGCCAACTTCACTGAGCTCGACCTCGATGCCCAGGCCCGGCTCAAGGAGGCCTTCGACCCGGCGGGGGTCTTCAACCCGACCAAGATCCTGCCCCAGGGTTCGCGTTGCTTCGACTTCGGCGGCACGCGCCGCGAGCTGCCGGGTGGTGTCTGGGTTTGAATTACCTGCCCCCCCACATCTCCCGGCTGGAGGTGGAGATCGACGGGGCCCCCGAGTCGGCGTTTCAACTCGCCCCCAAGTCGGTCCGGGACGTCGAAGCGGTGCTCCGACATTGCACCGACAACGGCTCTGTGGTGCAGGTGTGGGGCGGGGGCACCCATTCCGGCTACGGCCAACCCCCGCAGCCCGACCTGGTGATGTCGATGGAGAACTTCGGCGAGGTCGAGGTCTGGGAGCCCGACGACCTGACGATCGTGGTGGGTGCGGGGGCACGAGTCGAGACCGTCGAGGCGATGCTCGCCGAGCGCAATCAGACCCTGGTGATGCCGGAGCGCTCCGGGAGGGCAACCGTCGGCGGTGTCATCGCCGCGGGGGTGTCGAGCCTGCGACGGGGCCGTCTCTATGCGACCAGAGAGCACGTGCTCGAGGTGACGATGGTGACGGGCGACGGCCGGGTGGTTCGCAGCGGGGGACGTGTCGTGAAGAACGTGACCGGTTATGACCTCCACCGGCTCGCCGTCGGTGCCTTCGGCTCTCTTGGGGTGATCATCTCGGTGTGCATCAAGCTCTGGCCCACCCCGCCGGGTGCGGCCACGGTGGAGGTGAGCGGTCTGGACCATGCCCGCACGGTCGTGCGCCCCCTGGCGGTGCTGGAGACCGATGGCCGGGTGATCGTCTTTCTCCAGGGCACCGAACAGGAGGTCGACTCCCAAGTGGAGCGTCTCGGCGGCAACTCCAAGCCGGGTCTCGACTGGCCGGCCGACCCCGCAGGCGCCTGGCGATGGTCGTTGCGGGTGCCCCCCGCTCTCATGCCCGATGCGATCACGACTCTTCCCTCCGGCTGGGAGTATCTCGGCATCCACGACGTCGGCGAGGTGCGTTGCGCTTCCGACTCCCCGGATGGGGCGCTTGCCGTGCGGGAGTGGGCGGAATCTGTGGGGGGCCACCTCGTCGTGACGGCTGCGGCGTCGGGCGAGATCGACCCGTGGGGTGCGCCGCCTCCGGGTCTGGACCTGCAGCGTCGTCTCATATCCGAGTTCGACCCGGGGCGGATCCTCAACCCGGGTCGGCTCCCTGGAGGGCTGTGATGGGCTGGGTCACCGAACACCATCCCACCACCGTGGAGCTCGACGCCTGTGTCCAGTGTGGGTTGTGTCTCCCCGTGTGCCCGACCTTCAGGCTGACCGGGAGGGAGACCGCCTCCCCCCGTGGACGGCTCCATGCGATGTCGGCGGTCAACGAAGGCACCATCGAAGTCGACGACGTCTTCGCCGGGATCATCGACTTCTGTCTGGGTTGTCGCGCCTGTGAGCCGGTGTGCCCCGGTCTTGTTCCCTACGGCCGGGCCCTGGAGGGGACCCGTGCGGAGATCGATGCCCAGCTGCCCGGGCGCGATCGTCAGGGGAGGTGGGCATTGGGCACCGCGCTGGGGTCGCGGTCCCTGATGCGGATGGGGGGGATGGCGTTGTCGGTCGCCCAATCACTCGGTTTGACGGGTCTGGCGCCTTCGAAGTACCGGAGGGTGAGCGCCGGTCTCCGCAAGCTGTCCGGCCGGGGCCCGTCGACGATCGGCCACGTCGGCGGGACCGGTGTCTCGGGAACTGTCGGGTTGCTCGCCGGGTGCATCCAGGACGAGTGGTTTCGCCCGGTCAACCGGGCCGCCGTCACCCTCCTCGAGATGGCGGGATATACCGTCGCCGTACCGGAGCGTCAGACCTGTTGTGGTGCGCTGGCGGCCCACGATGGGAAGGCCGATGCCGCCGATCGCTATCAGCATCAGAACACCGACGCATTCGGCGGCTACGACATGGTGGTGGCCAC
>JBAPYG010000028.1:0-3144 GCA_049284615.1 Acidimicrobiia bacterium | reverse complement strand
GAGTACGCCAACGCCTTCAGCGAGTTGAACGATGCCGACGATCAGCGAGCCAGGTTCGAGGAGCAGATGGCTGCCCGTGACGCCGGGGATGAGGAGGCCCACCCCATCGACGAGGACTACTTGCTCGCCCTCGAGTATGGGCTGCCCCCTACCGGCGGTCTGGGGATCGGCGTCGATCGTCTCGTGATGCTGCTCACCGACCAACCTCACATCCGCGAGGTGATCCTCTTCCCAACCCTGCGCCCCGAGGGCTAGCGAGCCAACGCTGCAGAGAGACCGCTGCGAAGAACGTCGATCGACGGTCTAGTCGCGAGCGGCGTCGACCCGTTGCAGGAGATAGGAGCCGAGACTCTCGAGGATGGTCTTCGGCTTGGATTTGGGCAGGGTGGCAAGCGCCGACTCCGCGATGGTGAGGCGGGTGGCCGCGGTCTCGAGGGCGGCGTCGATGTGCCCGCCATCCCGAACCACTGCGATCACCTGGTTGACGGTGTCGTCGTCGTAGGGGCGGCCCGTCGCCAGGAGCTCCCGCACCCGGTCTCCGTCCGATCCGGCGACCGCCCGGAGCACCGGCCCTGTGAACGTTCCCTCCCTGATGTCCGATCCGGCCGGTTTGCCGATGGTCTCCTCGTCTGCGACCAGGTCGAGGGCGTCGTCGGCGATCTGGAAGACCATCCCGACTTCCCATGCCCAGGTGGACAGGGCCTCGACGGTCTGCTTGTCGGCGTCGGCGGCCATGGCTCCGAGACGGGCCGACGTTCGGATCAGAGACGCCGTCTTGCCCCCGATCACCTGCAGATAGTCGTCGAGAGAGTGGGATAGGTCGTCTGCCAGCTGCAGCTCCCGCGTCTGGCCTTCGACCAGCTCGGCGTAGGTGGCGGCGAGGAGCCGCACCGCCTCCTGGCTGAGGTGGGTGGCGGCGACCTCGGAGGCCCGGGCCATGAGAAAGTCTCCGGCGAGGATCGCGACGGTGTTGGTCCAATTGGCGTTCGCCGAGCTCGCTCCGCGCCGGGTGTCGGCCTCGTCGATCACATCATCGTGATAGAGGGACCCGACGTGGATCAGCTCGACAGCCACGCCGGCCTCGACGGGCCGTCGGTCGGCGTTCTCGCCGAACTCGGCGGCGAGGAGGGCGAGCAGGGGCCGGAACCTCTTGCCGCCGGCCAGCAAGAGGTGTTGGGCGATCTTGGTGAGATACGGGTCGTCGGCGGTGGACGTCTCGAGGAGCCGTTCTTCGACGACGGTCAGTTGCTCCCAGATTCGGGGAATACCGACAAGACTTTGGAGGTCTTCCATTGGTGACGATGCTATTACGAATCAGAACAGAGCAAACCGCGCCCACGATGGCGCCTACTACCCCGGGTAACAGGTTCCGATGATTGGATCAACCGACTCGAGAAGGGACTCGTTGAAGGTCAGTCCCCAGCCGATGTTAAAATTGCATATGCCAGGTTCAGGAGAAGCGAATGTTTGAACGCTTTACGGACCGGGCTCGAAGGGTCGTTGTACTGGCCCAGGAAGAAGCCCGGTTTCTAAACCACAACTACATCGGGACCGAGCACATCCTGCTTGGTCTCCTCAACGAGGGCGAGGGAATCGCCGCCCAGGCGCTGGAGAGTCTCGACATCGACCTTGCCTCCGTGCGGGACGAGGTCGTCAAGATCATCGGCCAGGGCCAGCAGTCGCCCTCCGGCCACATCCCATTCACGCCGCGGGCCAAGAAGGTGTTGGAGCTGTCGCTTCGCGAGGCTCTGCAACTGGGTCACAACTACATCGGGACCGAGCACATCCTCCTCGGTCTCATCCGCGAGGGCGAGGGTGTCGCAGCCCAGGTGTTGCAGCAATTGGGCGCCGAGCTGCAGAAGGTGCGTCAAACCGTCATCCAGCTGTTGTCCGGTCCGGGCGGCTCGGAGGAGCAGCAGCCCAAGTCCGCCGGCGCCGGTGGGCGTGAGTCCAGCTCATCGGGGTCCACGGTTCTAGACCAATTCGGCCGCAACCTCACCCAGTCGGCGAGAGAGGGGTCTCTCGATCCGGTCATCGGCCGGACGAGGGAGATCGAGCGGGTCATGCAGATCCTGTCTCGACGCACCAAGAACAACCCCGTCCTGATCGGCGAGCCGGGAGTGGGCAAGACGGCCATCGTCGAAGGTCTCGCTCAGCGAATCGTCTCCGACGAAGTGCCCGAGAATCTCAAGGGCAAGAACCTGTACACGCTCGACCTCGGCGCTTTGGTCGCCGGCTCGAGGTACCGCGGGGACTTCGAAGAGCGTCTCAAGAAGGTGCTCAAAGAGATCAAGAGCCGCGGTGACATCGTCCTGTTCATCGATGAGATCCACACGCTCGTCGGGGCCGGTGCCGCCGAGGGCGCCATCGACGCCGCGTCGATCCTCAAGCCGATGCTCGCACGCGGCGAGCTGCAGACAGTGGGTGCTACCACGCTCGAGGAATATCGCAAGTACCTCGAGAAGGACTCCGCCCTGGAGCGTCGATTCCAGCCGGTGCAGGTGGAGGAGCCATCGCTCACCGACACGATCGACATCCTCATGGGGCTGAAAGATCGCTACGAAGAGCATCACTCGGTGCGATTCACCGATCAGGCCATCGTCTCCGCGGCGAATCTGGCCGACCGCTACCTGGCCGACCGGTTCCTCCCCGACAAGGCGATCGACCTCATCGACGAGGCCGGTTCCCGGATGCGCATCCACCGCAAGAGCGACGTCCCTGAGATCATCGAGATCGACGGCAAGCTGGCCGGACTGCGTCGGAACAAGTCAGAGGCCGTGACCGTCGAGAACTACGAGCGAGCTGCCACCCTGCGTGACGAGGAGCGGTCCCTCCTCCTCGAGCGGGCGGAGCAGGAGTCCGCTTCGGACGAGAACGGCTGGGTGATCGACGAAGAAGAGATCGCCGAAGTCCTCGCCCAATGGACCGGCATCCCTGTCCACCGTCTCACCGAGGAGGAGACCGCCCGCCTGGTGAGCATGGAGAGTGAACTGCACAAGCGCATCATCGGCCAGCACGACGCGATCCAGGCCGTGTCCAAGGCAATCCGTCGGACCCGGGCCGGGCTCAAAGACCCGAGACGCCCTTCCGGTTCGTTCATCTTCCTCGGCCCATCCGGGGTCGGTAAGACCGAGACCGCCAAGG
>JBAPYG010000027.1:0-1552 GCA_049284615.1 Acidimicrobiia bacterium | reverse complement strand
TTCCAGCTCCGGATAATCGTCTTCGGCGAGTCCGTGCGTGGGGCGGACGAATACTCCGGCGAGCTCAGCTCTCCCCCGCATCGCCAATCGGGCCGCCCTGCGGATGACCGTGTCACCGCCCACTGCTCCCATGATGGCGACAACGACCCGTTCTTTCGTCTCCCACAGGTCGGCGATGCCGTGGGTTTCCCGATACTTGGCCAGCGCCTCCTCGACCCGGTCGGCGGTCCAAGAGAGGGCCAGTTCACGCAGCGCTCCGAGATTCCCCGGGCGGAAGTAGTTGGCGAGGGCGGCGTCGATCCGCTCGGGCGGGTAGATCTTTCCAGCAGCCATCCGCTCCGTGATCCCCTCCTGGGTGAGGTCGACAAGCTCGATCTGGTCGGCGCGTCGCACCATCTCCTCAGGGATGGTCTCCCGCTGGGTGACCCCGGTGATCTCGAAGACCACGTCGTTGAGTGATTCGAGGTGCTGGATATTGAGGGTCGTGACCACGTCTACACCGGCATCGAGGATCAGCTCGACGTCCTGCCATCTCTTGTCGTGCCGGGACCCTGGAACATTGGTGTGCGCCAGTTCGTCGATGAGAGCGACCTCAGGATGCCTCTCCAGCACCGCCTCCAGGTCCATCTCTTCGAAGCGGGTTCCCCGGTATTCGAGGACGGAGCGGGGCACGACCTCGAGACCGTCGATGAGAGCTGCCGTTTCGCTGCGCCCGTGCGGTTCGACGAAACCCACAGCGACGTCGCGGCCTTCGCCATGAAGCCGGTGACCCTCCTCCAGCATGGCATAGGTCTTGCCGACACCAGGGGCGGCTCCGAGGAAGACCCTCAGCTTTCCTCTCTTGGCCACTTCTATATCTCCAGTCGCAACCTCGTCACGTTATGCCTTCTCGAGCAGTCACTGGTCGTCGAGGGCGATATTGAGGAGGAGCACGTTGATTGAGGGGTCCGAGAGGTAGCCGACGGCTGTCGAGTTCTGTTGGCTGTCGACCAGCCGTAGGACCTGATCGACAGGTATGCCTCTCTGCTCAGCGACACGAAACGCCTGGAGGCGGGTGTTGGCCAGCGAGATGTGGGGGTCGAGACCTGAACCGGATGCGGTGACCGCATCAACCGGTAGTGGCGTGTCCGGGGCGAGGCCATTCGTTTCTCTATACAGACGAGCGCGCTCGCCGACTGCGGACAGAAAGTCAGGGTTGGTGGGCCCGTAGTTGGACCCACCTGAGAGAGCGGGGTCGTATTCGACGGCCGAAGGGCGGGGGTGGAAATAGGTCGGACCCATGAAGGATTGGCCGATCAAGGCCGACCCCACGGTGTCGCCGTCGACCGCGACCAGAGAGCCGTCTGCCCGGTGCTCGAACAGAGTCTGAGCAGCCACTGTGACCGCCGCGGTATACAGCACGCCGGTGAGGAGTGTCATGACACCGAGCATTCGCAAGGCGGGCAGAAGTTGACGTCTCATCAGACCAGCCCGAGACCCGTCAAGGCCAGGTCGATCATCTTGATCCCCAGGAACGGGACGACCAACCCGCCGAGCCCGAAGACAGTCACAT
>JBAPYG010000026.1:0-1551 GCA_049284615.1 Acidimicrobiia bacterium | reverse complement strand
GGTCGGACTTGCGCGCCGTCTTCAGCGAAGGGAAGCGCTCCGAGGCATCGGCCATCACTTCCTGCCATTCGTAGAGGCCCAGCGTGGTCTGGGCGACGAGGGCTACCTTGTCCTCGTCGTTGGGGGCGAAGGAGCCGAGACCCCTCTCCGGTTCGACGAGTGTGATCGCACCCGGTGCCTCGGCGACGGTGCCCACGGCTTCGTCGTGGCCCTCGTGGCCGATGTAGATGATGTCGTAGCCCTTGCGTGACATCATCTTCACCTCGTGGTGCACCTTTGTCACCAGGGGACATACCGCGTCGATCACCACGGCGGCGCGGTCGGCGGCCGCAGCCACCACCTCCGGAGAGGAACCGTGTGCCGAGAGCATGATGGGCGCACCCACGGGCACCTCCGCTATTTCGTCGACGAACACGACACCGACTCGCTCGAATGCCTTCACCACCCACTCGTTGTGGACTATCTCGTGGTAGCAGTAGACAGGCCCGTCGAAGATCCTGGTCATCCAGGTCAGGGCCTTGATGGCCATCTCCACGCCCGCGCAGAAGCCTCGTGGCTCGGCAAGCAGAACTCGTTCAACCGTCATCGCCACTCATGGTAGGTGTCGGACCGAGAATCAGGACCTCGACCCGATCAGGTCGAGAACGCGATCGACCACTTCTTCGAAATGCAGATGCGAGGTGTCGACGACCACCGCGCCATCCGGGATCTTCAAGGGCGACGCCGACCGGGTCGAGTCGAGATGGTCGCGCCGGTTCAGGTCGGCCAGCACCGCTTCGAAGTCCTCACCCGTCTCCTTAGCCCGGCGTCTGGCGCGCACTTCGGGCGATGCATCGAGAAACACCTTGACGTCGGCATCGGGGAACACCACCGACCCGATGTCCCTGCCCTCGATGACACCTCTCCCGTCGTGCTCCTCGATCCATTCCCGTTGTCTCTCCACGAGCTCGCGACGGACCAGCGGATGAGCCGACACGGCCGACACCGCAGCAGTCACCCCATCGCCCCTGATCTCCCCGGACACGTCACGACCGTCGAGATACATGGCGCCCACCTCCTGACCAAGACTCCGTCGCTGCACGACGTCTAGAACCGCGGATTCGTCTCGGGGGTCGACGCCGGCTTCCACGACCGCCAGGGTGGCGGCCCGGTAGAAGGCACCCGTGTCGAGGTGGGGCAGCCCGGACCGGTCGGCGACCACCCGGCTGACCGTGCTCTTCCCGGTCCCTCCCGGCCCGTCGATGGTCACGATCATGGCTGAGGACACACGCGGCGAGGATAGAGCGAAGGGAGGGCTCCCGGCTCCGGAGGGGTTGTCCGACTTGGGGGGAATTCGGACAATGGGGGCGAAGTCGGAAACCGGGACCCTCCCAACACATGGAAACTTAGTGATCGCATCACGTCTCTGCCCACTCAAGCGCCAATTCGGTCGAACAGGTCCCAGAACTCGGGCCATGTCTTGTTCACGACCGACGGTGATGCGACGGCCAGATCGGGCACTTGAATCCCGGCGGTGGCCATGGCCATGGCGATTCGATGATCGCCATGGCC
>JBAPYG010000025.1:0-5128 GCA_049284615.1 Acidimicrobiia bacterium | reverse complement strand
GCGGAGGTGACCGTGTCGAGACCCCAGGTCGGTGCGCAGTCGACCCCGCGCATCGACATCCCGTTCTGGATGGTGATGCCGAGGCCCATGTCGGCGAGGCGTCGGAGGTTCTCCTCGCCGATCTGGTCGGCGTGACAGATCGCCCAACGTAGACGTCGCAACGACTCCCGATCGATGGCCTCCCAGGCATCGAGCATCGTCGTGATCGATGTGTCGAGGATCGAGTGGGCATGGACCGGCCAGTCGTTGGCAGCCAGGAGCATCGAGATCTCGGTCAGGGCGGGGAGACGGTCATCGATGTCCTTGGGGGCCAGGCCCTCCATGTCGTGGGCCCCATAGTCGAGGACCTCGCCGGCACCCAGATGACGCAGGAACTCATCACCGCCGCCGAGGTCGATGGAGGACACCCACTCCTCGATGTCGGCCAGCTCGTCACCGGGCCGCGACGCTCCGAGGAGCAGACGGGCCCTGAACCCTCGCTCCCCGTCGGCGAAGAGACGCCGGAAGGCGTCGTAGGAAGTCTTCGTGATCCCGAAGCCGGACGCGTCGATCGCACCGACGAGACCCAGCCGGTTCAGTTCTCGCAGGAGCGATCGAGTTCCCCCCATCGCGGCTTCCAGGTCGGTCTCGGTGATCTGCGCCCGCAGTGCCGCCATGTCGGATTGGCTCGATACGCGACCACCGGGTGCCTCCTCCTCCGTCCAGCCCATCTCCGCCATGGCGCGACTGTTCACGAAGGCCTCCGCATAGGCACGCTGGGCGAACACCGGGTTGTCGGGGGCCGCTCGATCGAGGTCCGACCGGGTCGGAGCCCGGTCCTCCTCGAACTGATGGGGATGCCACCCTCCCATCACCGCCACCCAGCGGCCAGGCCCCAGCTCATCCGTCTTGGCCGACATCAGGTCGAGAGCATCGTCCAGGCGGGTCTCATCGTCCCAGCGAACCTCGATGTGCCAGGTGCGGCCGGCTCGGACGAGATGGAGGTGGGAGTCGATCAGCCCGGGCATCAGTCGCCTCTGGTCGACATCGATGGTCGTCGCGCCCTCGGAGGCGAGCTCGAGGATCGTTCGGTCCGACCCCGTGGCCAAAACCATCCCGTCGGCCACCGCCAGCGCAGTCTCATCGCGCTCGGTCCCATCCCAGATCCTGGCGTTGAAGACGATCAGATCGGCCTGGCTCACATTTCCCTCCGTGGTTTGCCTGCCCAGGTCCTCGACTTCCTCGACCCGGGGCGGTGCCTCGACACTATCGGTGATGCCAGGACAGGTCGTCCGGATCTACTCTCGCGATCGAACGAGGAGGACCGTGGACATCATCGACCAGCACTTTGCCGCCGAGAACGCCCACGACGTTGCGGCGACCCTGGCCACCTACACCGACGACATCGTCTGGGACGACGTCACTCACCCCGACGCCCCCTTTCATGGCAAGGAGGAGGTGGGGGCCGTCTACTCCTCCATCATCGACGCCATCCCCGATGTGGTGCTGACCAGCGTCAAACGTTTCGAGGGAGAGGGGGGCCACGTCGTCGACGAGTCCTTGTTGACGGGTCACGTCGAGGGTGAGTGGTCGGGGATGCACGGTGGTGGGGCGCCGGTCGCCGTGCGCATCCTCCATGTCTTTCAGGTCCGCGACGGGCTCATCTGCTACGAGAACGCCTGGTTCGACGCCGCCGCCGTCCAACGTCAGATCACGGAATGGAAGGACCGAACCTGAGCGGGTGGGCGTCGTGAGTGCAGGGGGTCTCGAAAACCGCTACCTGTTGCTATAGCAACGCCGATTCACTGGACGGTGCGACTGTCGGCCTCGCGACCGACGACGAACCAGATGGCGTGGACCGGCTCGTCGCCACGGTTGTAGAGACGGTGCGGTTGTGTCGAGTCGAAGGCGATGGAGTCGCCGGGCTCGAGCTCGTACACCTGGAACCCGATCTGGATGCCGAGTCGCCCACTCATGATGTAGCCGTACTCCCTGCCGTGGTGGCGCATCAGTGACTCGTCCGGCGTCGATGCGCCTCCCACCTCGTACGTGGCGTGGAGGAAGTCGACACCGTCCTCGGTGTCAGCCGTCAGCTCCTCCCAACGAACACCCGATGCCAGATCGATCACCTGGCGCTCTCCGGGATGGACCAGCGGCGATGCGCCGCCGGCTCGTTCGATGCGAGGAGAGACGTCAGTCGAGAAGTCCTCCCCGCGGATGACTCGGTCGAGGGAGAGCCCGAGCTCGGTGACGATGGCGTAGAGAGTCCCTACCGAGGGCTTGGACAGGCCACTCTCCAATTGTGAGATCAGACTGGGTGAGAGACCGAGTCTTCTCGCCAGCTCTCGCTGGCTGATGCCCGCCTTGACCCGTTCCTCGCGAAGACGATCACCGATGGCGTCGAGGTCGGCGGGGAGGTCTCTGGCGTGCTGCACATCGCTCACATCGTCATCCATCCACCGTCGACGAAGAGGTTCACGCCGTTGACTGCGCCGTTCTCCAGGAGGAACACCGTAGCGTCGACGACCTCGGCCATGGTCGCCAGTCTCCTGGTCGGGGTTCGGCTGGTCACTGCGTCGAGGGGCTTGTCCTCCCAATAGGGGCTGTCGCCGACGATCCCGGGGTGGATGGCGTTGAAGCGAATGGGCGCGAGCTCGACGGCCAGGGTGCGCACCAGGCTGGTGATGCCGCCATTGACGGTGGTGACCGTGGTCGAGCCCGGATACGGGCGCTCCTTGGCGAGACCGCCATAGAGCACCACCGACGAGTCGTCGGAGAGCCGGTCGAGGAGCGTGTGCACCACCTCGGTGTAGCCAACCAGCTTCATCGTGGTCAGACTCATCGCCCTGGAGACGTCGTACTCCCGAACCGGGTTCTCGTCGCGCTCTATGGCAGTGATGACCACGTGCGACACCGGCCCTACGTCGGCGAGTGCCGCGGCGATGCTCTGCGGGTGAGCGAGGTCCACCGCGATGCCACTGACACTCTCTCCGATCTCGTCGGCGATGCGGGCGGCGCGTTCGGCATCGCGACTCGTGATGATGACGTCGTCGCCTCTGTCGGCATAGTGCCGGGCCACCTCACGCCCGATCCCACCGGTGCCCCCGACGACCAATACCGATCTGTCTGCCATTGATTGACTCCTTTTGTGCTCGGTGCTGCAGGTTATACGGATCGGGACCGACCGTGCAGTGAGGCTGAACACTTTCCGGTAGTCGGGGCCCTCAATCGTCGGAGGCAGTCCCGATCTGTGAACCGCATTTCAAGCGTGGGACCTGAGAAAAGTGTGTAGTCTCACTGATCAGTGAGTGAGACGACGGTGACAGTGGGAATGATCGGCGTCGGGCGCATGGGAGGTGCCATGGCAGCCCGTTTGGCCACCGCGGGCCACGACGTCACGCTGTGGAATCGGGACCGTGCCCGGGCCGAGTCGGTCGCCGCCACGATAGGGGCCGACGTGGGGGCCAATCCGGCCGATGTCGCCTCCCGTGTCGAGGTCCTCGTGTCCAGTCTCGCCGATGACCGGGCGGTCGAATCCGTATATCTCGGTCCGGACGGGATCGTCGCCGGGATCGGGCCGAGGACCATCGCGGTCGAGACGAGCACGATCGACCCCACGACCACCAGATCGGTGGGCTCTGCCATCGACGACACCGGCGCCGGCTTCGTGGAATGCCCCGTCTCAGGCTCCGTCGCCACCGTCGAGGCCGGCGCACTCACCATCATGGCCGGCGGCGATGTCGGGCTCGTCGATGCGGTGCGGCCCGTGCTCGACGCCTTCTCCTCCCGGGTCATCCATGTCGGTCCCCGCGGCTCGGGGGCAGCCACCAAGCTCGCGGTCAACGGTCTGGTGCACGGTCTCAACGTGGCACTGGCCGAAGCCCTCGTGCTCGCCGAGAAGGCGGGAGTCGATCGGACCACCGCCTACGAGGTGTTCGTGAGTGGCGCCGCCGGGGCGCCATTCGTCAGGTACAAACGCGATGCCTACGAGCATCCCGAAGATGCTCCGGTCGCATTCAGCCTCGATCTGGTCGCCAAGGACCTCGAGCTCATCACAGGGCTCGGCGAGTCCGTCGGGGCCCCGATGCGACAGACCAGGGCAGGTCTCGATGTGGTCAACGCCGCGATCGATGCCGGGATGGGCTCCCGTGACATGAGTGCCATCGCCGTCTATCTGAGAGAGGCGCCCTGATGGCGGTCCACATCGTCAAGAAGGTCGACGACTACGTCTTCGGGATCCCCCCCGAGTTCGACGGGCGGAGTGCCGGCTACACCGCGGTCCCCATCGTCGACGAGCCGGGTGGCTCGACCCAAATGGGTTTTCGCATGTCACGTCTCGACCCGGGTGGACACGTCGACACGCATGTCCATTCGTTCGAGGAGTCGTTGTACGTGGTCAGCGGCTCCCTCACCTTGGACACGCCGGAGGGCAGCCATGAGCTCGTGAAGGGTGACTACGGGCTGCTCAACGTGGGCACCACCCACGCCTTCCGCAACACGTCCGACGAGCCAGTCTCCTTTGCCGAGATGAAAGCGCCGCTCCCCAGGGAGAGGTTCGGTTACGACACAAAGTTCCCCGAGGCGATGGCGATCGCCGACCCGGCGCCCATAGACGTGCGCGACCCCCGCAACCGGCACTTCGGGCACATCGACCCCGAGAACATGGACCCGGCCATGCAGACCCAGGACCGACTCGCCCTCAGCGCCAGCATGCGGACGGCCCTCCTCGTCTACAGCGGTATCAGTGTGAAGATGATGGTCGACTCCGACCTGGGGGCAGATCTCTCCACGATGTTCATGGTTCAGTACGAGCAAGGGGGGTTCGCCGGCGCCCACGATCACCCGCTCGAGGAGGCATACCTCATCCTCGAGGGAGAGGTCGAGGCGGTCTTCGATGACAGCCCCTATCGACTCGGGCCCGGTGACGTGGCGTGGGCCGGCGTGGGTTGCGTTCACGAATTCAAGAACGTCGGTGACGGCATCGTGCGGTGGCTGGAGACCCAGGCACCACAACCGCCACCCCGCCACTCGTACCGGTTCGCACGTGACTGGTCGTATCTGGAGAACGCCCTGGCCGATGAGCCGGGTAGTTGAGACTCAAGGAGGCATGATGACCGAATTTCCCGTAGCTACCAGCCCTGCCCCGGGT
>JBAPYG010000024.1:0-3826 GCA_049284615.1 Acidimicrobiia bacterium | reverse complement strand
GTGTATGGCTGATCATGGACCGACCACGACGAGAGGTCGACGGCCACTCCTGCTGCCAAGGCCGGGACGGCCAGAACCATCGAAATTGTCGCCAGCGCGGCGACGGTGCGCATACGTAGCAAGGCCTCTTCTCCTCACCCCAGCGCACCCCCTGACAACGTAACACGACCTGGTTCCGCCGCAATGGGCAAAGCGTGCTCTTCCCCTCGGCACTCCCCCGCGTAGAATGTGTATCAGGGCTCCCGTCAGGGATGGGCTGAGAGGCTCGACGAAACGGAGCTGCCATGTCCAAGAGACAAACCGGTTTGGTGGTCGGAAAGGACTTTCGCCCACCAACAGGCGCCCAACCACTCGATTGGTGCTACCTCACCCTGGACGTTTCCGATGACGAGCGCGTCTCGGTGCGGATCCGACGCAGCCAGGTCGCCCGCGCCGACCTCGGGGACGTCGTCGTCTTTCGCATGCCACGAGACGTCGAGCACGCCGTGACGCGAGTCACCCGGGTCGCCAGTAACCCGAGCTTGCTGCCGCCGGTGGGCGGACGATGACGTCGGCCCTCAATCCAGACTTCGACTGAACTCCGCGACCATTTCGGCAAAGGCGCCGGGAGCCTCCATCGGCCACCCATGTGGCGCTCTCGGGATGGACACATGTCGGGCACCCGGGATCGCCTCCACGTATCTCGCCGGGTGCTCACCGGAGACGATTGAGTCTGCCTCGCCCTCGATTATCAAGGTGGGGCAGTCGACGGACATGCCATGGGGGAATGGGGCCTCGTCGGAGCGCTCCAGCCGGGTCACCGAACCTTCGGGTGTGTCGACCAAGTCCACCGCCTCATGGAGATGCGTCGCCAGGAATTCCGCAGAGAAGACCGCTCCGAGGATCTGCTCGATGGTCATCTCCGGGGGCGCTTCGACCAGGTCCTCGTCGTCACGAGGGGCCGCTCTCAACGAATCGCGGAACCCAGACACGGGAACGGTGAGGACGAGACCCCTGGCTCGGCCGGGATGCAGGGAAGCCAAACCATAGGCCGTGATCGCTCCCCTGCTGATGCCGACGATCAAGGCGGAGACGATACCCACGGCATCCATCACGGTCACCACATCACCCACCTGGTCGAGGGCAGAACGCGGCTCCGGTGAGGGGTGCCCGGACCCGTAGTCGAGATTGGTGACCTTGAACCCCTGTTGGGCGAGGACGCCCGCGGCCGGCCTCACCAGAGCCATTGGCGACGCTGCACCGACCATCACGACGTCCGGACCGGTGCCGAAGACTTCGACAACGGCCTCTCGACCTCGGCAGTCGACGCGAAGGGTGGTGATCTCGTACATGCCCTTGTGTCGAACGTGTGCCAGCCGATTCGACGCTCTATCTTCGCACGATGACACCAGAGCAGCTCAGCGAACTCCGAATTCCCTCCGACCCTCGTCTCGCCCCCGACGGGAGTCGGGTGGCCTACGTCGTGTCCCGCCCCGATCTCGAGGACGACCGCTACCACCGCGCGATATGGATCGATGCGGACCGATTCACCAACGGGCCCGGAGACTCCTCACCCCGATGGTCACCCGATGGGGAGCAGATCGCATTCCTCAGAGCATCCGATGGCAGCCCGGGTCAGCTCGCGGTCATCGAAGTCAACGGTGGCGAGGCCCGGACGATCACCGACTTCGACCATGGCGTCGAAGCGGTCGAGTGGTCACCGGACGGCGACAAGCTCGTCGTCGTCGGCGTGACCTGGGCCGAGGACTGGGCCGGGTTGGACGACGAGGAACGCTCGAGACGTCCCCGCCGAGTGACGTCGGTGCCTTTCCGATACGACAACAAGGGATGGACACACGACCGCCGCCGTCATCTCTGGCTCATCGACCCCTCTGGAGCGGACGCTCCGCTATGTCTGACCCCCGGCGAGTTCGACGAGGAGTCACCCGCATGGTCACCAGACGGGGAGAGGATCGCCTTCATCTCGGATCGCGATCCACGTCATGGTCTCGTCTCGGGCAACGATGTCTGGGAGGTGGACATCGTGTCGGGCGAGACGAGTCGGGTGACCGACCGCGGCTATTGGGGCGCGGTGTCCTATCGACCGGATGGAGCTCTGCATCTGCTCGGCGATCGCAACTCCCGCTACCCCGTGGAGTTCTATCTGCACCGTCGACAAGATGACGGGAGTCTCCTCGATCTCACCGGCCACCTGGATCGTGGCTCGGTCTCGTTGGCGGCCGGGCCAGCCGCAATCAGATGGGATGAGGACAGAGCCATCGTCGGGCTCGAGGACTCCGGCTCGTTCGGCGTGATCGGGGTGCAACCGGACGCAACTGTCGACACACTCGTCGGCGGGCAAAAGATCGTCACCGGCTTCGACTTCAGCCACGGGCGACTGGTCTACACCGCGTCGACGTGGGACTCCCCCGGTGAGCTCATATCTGACGGCACTCCACTCACACATTTGAACGAAGCGGACCTCGACCTGGCGGTTCCCGACCACTTCAGGGTCCATTCGGACAATACCGAGATCGACGTCTGGGTGTTCCTCCCAGATGGCGAAGCAAGGGTCCCACTGCTCCTCAACGTCCACGGTGGCCCGGCCTCCCAGTACGGGTTCGGGTTCTTCGACGAGTTCCAGGTGTATGCCGGCGCCGGGTACGGGGTGGTGGCCTGCAACCCACGTGGGTCGGCCGGACGGGGTGACGCCTTCCTGTCCGCCGTCAAGGGGGAAGGCTGGGGTGTCGTCGACTACGCCGACGTCCTGGCAGCCGTCGATGCCGCCTTGCAGAGACACGACCGCCTCGATCCCGATCGGATGGGTGTCATGGGAGGCTCGTACGGGGGGTTCATGACCGCGTGGGTCATCGGTCGGGAAGATCGCTGGAAGTCGGCGGTCGTCGAGCGGGCCCTCATCTCATGGACCAGCTTCTCGGGCACCTCCGACATCGGAGGCGTATTTCCGGAGAACTACCTGGGCCAGTCCTACCCCGACGCCTGGGACCTGTGGTGGTCGAAGGGCCCGCTCGGGCTGGCCGACAAGGTGACGACTCCGACACTCGTCCTCCACGCCGAGAACGACTTTCGTTGCCCGATCGAGCAGGCGGAGCAGTACTTCATGGCCTTGCTCCGCAACGGCACCACCGCCGAGTTCGTCCGCTTCCCGGGAGAAGGCCACGAGATGAGCCGGTCGGGGAAGCCAAGTCATCGCGTGGAACGATTCGAGGCGATCCTCGACTGGCACGCCCGCCATTTGAAATGAAGACTTGCCGCGAAATCGAGGGGGTTTGGGACGAGACTGTCGCGTATCGGCCCAGGAGGACTCATGTCACGAGTTTGGAATCGCCTTACCGGTCGGCCCTGTCAGCACGAGAGCACGCTCGTCGTGTCCTCTGTCGGCGTGCGTCGGGCAGTCTGTGAGTCATGTGGGCACGTCTCGTTCGAGATGGACTTGCCCCAGCCGGTCCCGGTGGTCGAAGAGACACGACTCGCCGAGGCCGCCGGCTTCTGATTCGGTTCAGGCAACCACGACCGTCTTGGCGTTGAGGAACTCCCTCATACCCATGTCGGAGAGCTCTCGCCCGTAGCCACTCATCTTGATCCCTCCGAACGGGAGCCTGGGGTCCGAGGCCACGAAAGCGTTGACGAAGCAGGCCCCTGCTTGGATACGGTCGCGAGCGATGGCCTCACCCTTCTCGATGTCGGTCGTGAACACCGCGGCCCCAAGACCGAATTCGGTGTCGTTGGCGATCCGCACCGCGTCCTCCACGTCTTTGGCGGATATGACCGAAGCCACCGGGCCAAAGGTCTCTTCCCGATACACCGCCATCCCGTCTTCGACATC
>JBAPYG010000023.1:0-2085 GCA_049284615.1 Acidimicrobiia bacterium | reverse complement strand
ATCCCGGAGAGGTGATTCGCCATGGGCCACAAGCAGCGTCCTGCTCCCGTCTCCTGAGACTTCGGAGACGACCTGGCGAGCCCGTTGGTCACGTGGGGCGACGACGTCGGGCGCGCCTATGACCCAGGTCCCGTCGCCGAAGAAGGTGACGCCACTCCATTTGCGGGCCGAGGAGAAAGGGACCGTGGTCTGGATGCCCCAGTCCGGACGACGGGGGAATGCGGCGGCGATCGCCTTCATGGTGACATTGGGATACTCCTCGGCTGCGGCGATGGCGGCCAGAGCCGGTGTCGGGTCGACGTCGGACAGGGTCAGCACCTCATCGACAGACAGCCGTCCGGCGGTGAGGGTGCCCGTCTTGTCGAAACAGACGGTATCGACCCTGGCCAGGCCTTCGATGGCGGGCAACTCCTGCACCAGGACGTTCCTCCTCCCCAATCGGATGACACCGACTGCGAAGGCGATGGAGGCGAGGAGGACGAGCCCCTGTGGAATCATGGCGACTCCGGCCGCCACGGCGCCACCGAGACCCTCGACAAAGTCACCCCCTCCCTGCATCGTGCTCCACACCAGCAGCGCGCCCATCGGCACGACCACCCAACTGACGATGCCGAGGATGCGGTCGATGCCCTCTCTGAGCTCCGATCGCACCAGCGTGAACCGTTTGGCGGCGTGAGCGAGACGGGCCGCATACGCGTCCTCCCCCACCTTCGTTGCCCGGTAGCGCCCGGACCCGGCCGCCACGAAGCTGCCCGAGAGACACTCGTCGTCGGGCTCCTTGTGCACCGGATCGGCCTCACCGGTGAGTAGCGACTCGTCGATCTCTAGACCAGATGAGCTCACGACCACCCCATCGACCACCAGTTGATCACCAGGCCGGAGCTCGATCAGGTCGTCGAGGACGACCCGGTCCACGGGCTGCTCGGTCACCCGCCCAGACCTGACGACGTTGACCCTGGGCGCAGCAACCAGCTCGAGTCGATCCAGCGTTCGCTTTGCCCTGAGCTCCTGGATGATCCCTATCGCCGAGTTGGTGACGAGGACTATTCCGAAGAGTGCGTCGCGTGGTTGTTGGAGGACTATCAGGGTGACGAGGAGCAAGGCGCCCAAGAGGATGTTGAATCGGGTGACCACGTTGGCTTTGACTATCTCGCCAGTGGTCCGGCTCGGCCGCTCCGGGACCTGATTGACCTGGCCTGCCGTCACCCTTTGGCGAACCTGAACGTCACTGAGCCCTGTATCGGCCCTGCCCGCCTCGAGATCTGTCATCGTCCGATGAGCTTACGGTCCGCTCGCGACCAGTCGAGGACCCTGTCGTGGTCGGTCAGCCGTTGATCGCGGCCCACACGCGGTGGGGGGTGAGTGGGGTGGTCAGGTCGCGGACTCCAAATGGCGCAAGAGCGTCGATCACCGCGTTGACGACGGCGGGTGTCGAACCGATGGTTCCGGCCTCCCCGATGCCCTTGGCCCCCAAAGGGTTCTGATCTGTCGGCGTCTCTGTGTGGGCCACCGTGAAGAGCGGGAACGTGCCGGCTGTGGGAATCAGATAGGTCGTCAGATTCCCCGTGGTCGGGCCGTTGTCGTCGTAGATGAACTCCTCGAGCAGGGCCTGACCGATGCCCTGGGCGATCCCGCCATGAACCTGGCCATCGACGACCAGGCGATTGAAGATGACCCCGGCGTCGTCGCAGGCGACATGACGCACGACACGTACATCACCGGTCTCGGTGTCGACCTCCACCACCGAGACATGCGTTCCGAACGGGAAGGTCGCCTCGTCCTGTTCCCAGGTGTCCTCGCCGCGGAGCCCGGGCTCCATGTCCTCGGGGAGATTGGAGGGGTCGGCAGCGATCACAGCGATCTCTCCCAGGGTCATGCCCGAGTCGGGGACGCCGACCACCCCTATGCGCCCGTCGTCGAATTGGACGACGTCGTCGAGGTGAGCCTCGCGATGAAACGCGTAGACAGACCTCGCCTTGTGCAGAGCTCGTCTGCCTGCGGTCAGGACCGCCGAGCCGGCGATCTGGAGCGATCGCGACGCCATGGTCCCTCCCCCATGTGGCACGTGATCGGTGTCGCCTTGCA
>JBAPYG010000022.1:0-2549 GCA_049284615.1 Acidimicrobiia bacterium | reverse complement strand
TCGGATCGTGGCGAAGTCGAGACTCGGGGAGCCTCCCCCGTCGACAGACGAGAGAACAGCCGCAATCGCATAAATGACGACTGGGGCCAGAGCCAGCACATACCAGATTGCCCCAAACCGCCATTTCACAAGGCGTCGACCGAGTCGCCGATATCCTGCCCTTCCTTGGGTGACGCCGATCATCACGACACCGGCGATCGACAGGGAGAAGTCGACGCCGCGAGTGAGTAGGTAGAGGATCCATCCGGGAATCGAGTTGCCGGCGACGTTGAAGTCACCAGACTCGATCTGGCCTACGAAGTCGCCGGTCGCCATCCCCACCGAGTCGGCGATACCCGCCAGGACCGTCCACAATCCCCAAGCCAGACCGCATGCCAGTGCGAAGAAGGCAATCACGCTCCCTACTGCCGAGTTGCGTAGTAGCCATCTCGATTCGACCGAGGTCTTCTGAGCTTGCATCCTCCATCCCTTCTCTCTGCCTGACAGGGGTTGATTGTCGGGAGAGGGCGACGACCCCACATCGACCGGTAGTTGGGTTCCGAGATCAACCGATCGGTGGATGTGAGGAGACATCTCAGAGCCGACACTGGAGATCACATGTCCGGTTCAGACCACCCAGATAAAGGAGTTCCAATGAACATCCAACCGCGACAGCAGGCCATCCAACGCATCCGGGCTCGCCAGCAGTTCTATCTCCATCTGGCGTTCTTCCTGGCGATGAACGTATCCCTCGTAGCCGTTTGGGCCCGTTCGGGGGCTCTCTTCTTCTGGCCCATATGGGCAATGATCGGTTGGGGAATTGGCGTTGTCTCCCACGCGTCGCATGTGTACGGCTGGCAATGGCCCATCAACGAGGAGCGGATCCAGCGTGAGATCGATCGCAGCGTCTGAGCATCTCGCCCGCCGAGCCAACCGTCCGAGCTTTGCCACTGCTCTGACGTCTCTCCTGCCGACCGGAGTGTTTCTCGTATTCGACAACTGGCTGGGTCTTGTCGACGCCATGGTCGCCGCCAGTGTCACAACGGTCGCGCTGCTGGTCCTCCGGCGGCGACGCGGCGACGGTGTCGGGATCTTCCTGCCGCTGTCCCTGGGCTTCGTTGTGGTGAAAGCGGTCGCCGGAGTGGTCACCGAATCACAGGTGGTCTACTTCGGAGCAGGGTTGGGACTCGCCGCTCTTCTCGCAGTCGCCGTTGGTGCAACGGCCTTCACCAAGACACCAGTGGCCTCCTATCTGATGCCGCTAGTGACCCCCTACCGGCATCTGACTTCAGATCACCCCGTCTACCGGAGAGTTTCTGCTCAGGTCACGGCAACCTGGGCCCTCGCCGAGCTCGGAATCACTTCCTGGGAGGCGTGGCATCTCAGCGTCTCCCCGGCGTCCGAGTTCGTCGTCACACGGTCGGTGGTGGCATGGCCGGTGATGGGGGTCCTCATCTTCTTCCTGATCTTCTTCGTGCGTTTCCGCCTCGACCGCTACGAGCACTTGCTGGCGTTCCAAGTCGCCCTCCCGGTTGACTCCAGAATCCACTGATCGGTTGATGTAGATGCCTCGAGGCCGACGAACACTGGCGATGTACCCGGATTGAAAGGATCCACATCATGAATGCAGTAGACACACGGCGGGTCGCCGAGGTCTCGCCGACCCGCCGCCCGATCAGGAGCCTCGCCAAGCTCTGGGCCGCCGGAACAGGCATTGCCATCGTGGCGGTAGCTTCGGTGTACCTCCTGGCCAACGAAGTCGCTGGCCCGTTAGTGGTTACTAGCGCAGGCGAGGTCACCATGAGCGACGTCATAGGGTTCACGATCTTGGGTGGCACGGTCGGAGCCGTGCTCACCTATGTCGTTGGGCGGTTCTCACGGAGGCCGCGGATGGCTCTTCTGGCCGTGACTCTGATCGCCCTGGCCGGATACGCGGTGGTCCCGTTCACGGCAGCCGAGACGACGACGATCGCTATCTGGTTGAACGTCTTCCACGTGGTGGTGGCAATCCCCGTGATCGGGATGCTCATCCGGTATCTGCCCAAGAATCGGCCTCAAGGGGAGGCGTAAGCTCCTCCAGGATGCCGTCTTGAGCCAGTCCGTCGACTCACACAGCGATACGGGCCCGCCCAGCACCGTTCCCGACTCACCGAGGGAGGGGGTCTGGGCGGGTCTGATCGGTGTCACGTTCGTCGTGTCGATGGCCTTGGCTTACCGTCCGACCCTCGATTCTGTCGGTGGGGTCGTCGATGCCCTCCTCCCCTGGCTGGTTTTGGCTGGCATGGTGCTCGCCTGGTCAGGGCGAACCTTTCCAACGAGGCTGGTGGGGCTCCTGGCTGCAATCGCTGCCTGGTACTGGCTGATCATCTCGGACGACGGCTGGTCCATGCTCAGCTTTGCCCTCTACGCGCTCTGCTTCATTGTCGACTCGACCCGTATGAAGGTGGGCCTGACCCTCGCCGGTCTCGTCTCGGCAATATGGACCGTCGCCTCGCTTGGAGGGCCTCTTTGGACGGTGCTGATCCCTCTCTTTGTGTTCGTGGCCGCCTCGACCATCGCCTACGCCATCC
>JBAPYG010000021.1:0-2058 GCA_049284615.1 Acidimicrobiia bacterium | reverse complement strand
GGGCCTCGTCGACGAGGCCCGTCCCGAATCTCTCGTCATCGCTCCGGGAGCGACTGGTGTCGACCCACTCGACCGAGGGGAGGCTCTGTTCCATCTCCTCCCAAACGCCGGCGGGAAGGAACATGCTCGACCGATCGACCCCGACTCGCCCCCCCTCGATCCCGAGTCTCCTCAAGACGGCGACCGCCGCCTCACCGGCGTCCTCGTCGTCTTCGTACCCGACGTGGTCGACGTCCGGGGCCTGTTGACCGATGGTGTAGGCCTCCATGCGACGGGTGAGGAGGCTGGGCTCACCGTCGCGGGGCAACACCAGCATCGTGAAGGCGAAGTAGCCCTGGTGGTTGAGCCCGATGAGGTAGTAGATGTTCTCGGGGCTGGTCACGATCAACGCATCGAGATCGTTCTCGGCACTCGACATCAACCGCCGAACGGCATCCAGGCGTGAGAGGTGCTCGGTGCCGCTGAAGGCGCCCGGGCTAGTCGTAGACAGGGCCGTCATCGTCTCTCCCCGTTCGAACCGGCGGTGCGTGCGAGCCCGCCACGATCCCGGGCGTCGTCACACGCGGCTTTACGATCGCCGGACGCGACGAGGAAGGCACGCCATGCTTTGTCGACCATGGTGCCCGAGGCTACAACCGCGCCCCGCCCCTACCCACGGGCCAGGTTCAAGTACGCGCTCTCGGGTTCATCGGAGATCTCCTCGTGCACCGACACGACCACTGCGATGAGAGGCACCGCGAGGAACGCGCCGGCCAGGCCGAAGGCGAGCCCACCGGCGGCCACTGCCAGCAGGACGAGGAGGGGATGAAGCTGGAGACGTGACCCGAAGACGAGCGGCATGATGACGTCACCCTCGAACTGCTGGACGATCACGACGACCGCGAGGATGATGAGGGACTGGACCACGCCGACATTGACGAAGGTGACTGCCACCGCCAACAACCCGGACACGAAGGCACCCACCAGGGGTATGTACGCCCCGAAGAACACCAGCAGAGCAAGCGGCAGGACGAGTGGGGAACCAACGATCCACAGGGCGATGCCGATGAGAGTCGCGTCGAACAGCCCGACCAGGGCGATCCCCCCCATGTACTGCGCCAGCGTGCGCCGGGCCACCCGAGCGCCCGCCTCGACACGTTGGGAGACCCCGTCGTCGGTCCGATCGAGAGCCTTGTCCAGCATTTCCGAGCCATCTTTGAGGAGGAAGAACGTGATCACCACGACCAGGAATGCGCCGGTGATGGCCTCCAGGATGATGGTGGCGCCTCCCAGCAGGGAGTCTCCTCCGACACTCTGCAGCCAGTCGGTAGCCCGCTGGGTGTAGTCGTCGATCTCGGCCTGGGTCAGTCCCAGAGGCCCGTCGATCAGCCACTCGTGCACCGACTCCCAGGTCTCGTTCACGTCTCCGCTCAGCGTGTCGACGCTCGACGCCACCTGGGGGACGATGAAGAGGACCACACCGGCGAGGAGAAAGACCGCGATGAGGATCGTGGCGAGACTCGACAGCGAAGCGCTCCAGCCCCGGGCCCGGAACCAGCGCGACGGCTTCCAGAGGACGGCGGCGAGAAACAGCGCGAAGACGATGGCGAGGATCACGACGCTGACCGACTTCAGGATCCGAAAGGCGAAGAAGACGACGACACCCATGGCCACGAGACGCCACGCCAGGTCGCCCCATCGCACCACGAAGGAGCGAAAGCTGCCGTTGGCCATTTGGTCTGAACTCCTTCTCGTCCGAAGATGGCCTTTACCCCGCGTCCCGCTTCGAATAACGGGCAAGGGCCCATCGAGGCGAGGACGTTCCCCGTCCACGGGGCTAATCTGCACCTCCTCGCGGGTGTAGTTCAATGGCAGAACGTGAGCTTCCCAAGCTCAAGACGCGGGTTCGATTCCCGTCACCCGCTCCCGAACCTGAGGCCCCCGCCCAACTGCTCAACACGCAGGCTCGATTCCCGTCACCCGCTCCCCACGTTCCCCGAACCTGAGGCCCCGCCCAACTGCTCAACACGCAGGCTCGATTCCCGTCACCCGCTCCCCACGTTCCCCGAACCTGAGGCC
>JBAPYG010000020.1:0-1768 GCA_049284615.1 Acidimicrobiia bacterium | reverse complement strand
CTCGCCATTCATCGAGTTCGAGCCGCTCTAGACCTCGCCGACCTTCTCACCGACGTCTTTCATCCCCAGGCCGATCAGGATGAAGACGATCCCCATGAGGGCGGCCATGCCGGCGGTGCCAAATGCGACCACCGAGGTGAAGAGTGATGACTGCAGGAAGGCTGAGTTCATGGCCGTCTCACGCACGGGATCGTCCCGGGCCAGCTCTGCGTAGGTGAGGCCACCGGTTATGTCCAGCGTGTGCTTCTCGATCACGCGTGCCTGACAAAAAGCGCTGAACGGCCCGTCTACTTCGTCTCCCGCCAGACAGTCGGCATCGTCCGAGACGGTGATGTTCTGATCGCTCAGCGTGTTGGAGACCATGATCCACGTCCCCACGCCGCCGAGGATCAGCAGGATCCCGAGAACCACGCTTGAGATGTATGCGGTCTTTCGCACTTCGGCCCTTCTATTCGTTGATCCAACACCTACCCAAACCTCACAAACGGAGAGGAAGCAGCGGCGACGGCTCTCTCGGTGCAGGAGAAGAGAGGCTCCCCCTAGGTCATGCTGGGGGGCGGGCCGTGAGGTCTTCGAGCAGCGCACTCACCCGGCGCTCGATCTCATCTCGAATCGGCCGGACGTCTTCCACCGACTTGCCGGAGGGGTCGTCTAGCTCCCAATCGATGTATCGCTTGCCGGGGAAGACGGGGCATGCGTCCCCGCAGCCCATCGTCACGACTACGTCGGCTGCTCGCACGATCTCGTCGGCCCAGGGCTGAGGGATCTCGGTGCTGATGTCGATCCCGACCTCGGCCATGGCCGCCACCGCGGCCTCGTTTACCATCTCGGCCGGTTCCGAGCCACCGGAGAATACGTCGACTTCGTCGCCCGCCAGGTGGCGCATCCAGCCCGCGGCCATCTGGGAACGGCCGGCATTGTGAACACACAGAAACAGCACGCTCGGATTGAGCATGGCGGAGTCGGACTCCAATCGAATGAGTGCCCTGATCCGGTCGCGAGCTACTCGTTCGGCAACGAGTGGGATCCACCTGGTGCTGGTTGCCCGCTCGAGGAGGGCGTCGAGCGACTCGGTCATGAGCCTCTGGATGGTCTCGGTGTTGAGCCGGCCCTCGAACTGCCGTCGCAGTCGGACGGCAGCTTCGCGCACCTGGAGTTGTTCTGCGGTGGTCAGGTCAGATGGCACTCTCACTCCTACTCGTCGATGGTTGAGCGGTCGGTTGGGGGGACAAGTGGGTGGCCAAAGGGCCGGCTGCCAGACCGGCAGCCAGTTGGATGAGGACGAACGGGATCATCGAGAGCGGGGCGATCCCTGACTGACTCGTGGTGAGCATCCGGGCGATGGTCACGGCTGGGTTGGCGAGGCGCGCGGCCCCGAGGGCGCTGCCCCCTATCACACAGATCAGCACTGCCGTCCCGATCGTCTCGGCCATGAGTGGCCGGCTCATCCGGCGGCGAGGACGGCTTGTTTGGCCAGATGATCGATTCTGCGAGCCAGATCGGAGAAGGCAGATCGGAATGCGTCGACCCTGCCCGACTCGACCGGGTCGGGCACCGACCAATGGAGACGTCTCTTCGCCACGGGCACGCCGGCCTCCCATGCCCGGTCACAGACACCAATCAGCAGATCGGGGGGAGCGGTGATCCTCTCGTACCCACCCGGGGACGAGGTGGAGATGTCGACTCCAAACTCGGCGGCCACCTTCACGGCGTGCGGGTGAACTGCCGGCGCCGGATCACTTCCCGCGCTGATCGATGTGTGTCCGGT
>JBAPYG010000019.1:0-9546 GCA_049284615.1 Acidimicrobiia bacterium | reverse complement strand
GCCTGGTACGCCCCTTCGACCAACGGGGCCACGGTGATCCTGCGTCACGGCGCCGGCAGTGACGCCTCCTCCGTCTTTCCCCAGGCCGGTGTTCTCGCCGCTCACGGATTTGGCGTTCTCGTCACCGATGCACGGGGCCACGGTCGCAGCCAGGGCCGGGCCATGGAGTTCGGCTGGTTCGGCGACCTCGACATCGGTGCGGCGGTCGACTTCTTGGTCGCTCAGCCAGAGGTCGACGCCGGCAAGATCGCTGTCGTGGGTATGTCGATGGGAGGCGAAGAGGCGATCGGCGCCATCGGCTCCGATCCCAGGATCGCCGCTGTCGTCGCAGAAGGTGCCACGGCTCGCACGGATGCCGACAAACGGTGGCTGGCAGAGGTCTACGGTTTCAGAGGGAGGATCCAGCTCGGCTTGGAATGGGCGCAATACTCAGTGACCGATCTGCTCACTGACGCTTCTAAGCCGCTCCCGCTGGCCAACGCGGCGCGCTCGGCAGCTCCCCGGCCGATCCTGCTCATAGCCGGTGGCGAGATGGCCGACGAGGTCCATGTCATCGATTACCTCAATGAGCAGGCGGGCGGAAACGTGAGCACCTGGACGGTCGGTGACGCCGGTCACATCGAGGGGCTGGCCACCGATCCTGCGGGCTGGGAAGAAGAGGTCGTCGGGTTCTTGGAGACCGCCCTCATGCAGAGTGGCTGACGGGAGGGTCATCCCCATCCGGCGTCAAGCGACTGCGCTGTGATTTCACCAGGTGGGGACGTAGGAGGTCAACGTCTTCATGTAGCTGGTCCGCTCGAACACGCTCGGGTCCGGCACCGACGAGTAGCTCAGACTTCCGCGAGCCTGATCCGCAGACTCGTATCCACGGTCCGTCAGCCAAGACTCGACGCCTTGGCGAACCTCTTCCAGTCGTCCCGGGCCGTGACGGAGGAGAGAGGACGCCATCATCGCCACAGTCGCTCCGGCGAGCAGGGCCTTGATCGCGTCTTCGGCTTCGTGGATGCCTGAAGTCGCTGCCAGGTCACAATCGACCCGCCCGTAGAGGATGGCCAGCCAGCGCAGTACGAGCCTCAGCTCGACAGGTGATGAGAGCACGAGATTCGGCGTGACGCCGAGAGTGTCGAGGTCGATGTCGGGCTGGTAGAACCGGTTGAAGATCACCAGGGCGTCGGCTCCGGCCTCACTGAGACGGCGCGCCATGCTCCCCATCGACGAGAAGTAGGGCCCGAGCTTGACCGCCAGGGGGAGCTCGATCGACCTCCTGACGGTCTCCACCAGCTTCAGGTAGGACTGCTCCACCTCTTCGCCGGTCGCCGTGATGTCGGCGGCGATCTTGTAGATGTTGAGCTCGAGCGCATCGACGCCGTGGTCGGCGAGGATCTGCGCATACAAGGTCCAACCCCCGGTGGAAACGCCGTTGAGGCTGGCGATTACCGGGACCGTGACCTCCTCTTTGGCTCTCCTGATCAGTTCCAGGTAGTCCTCTGGGCCCGTGTTGTAGTCGTCGAGTTGTGGGAAGAAGCCCTCGGGAGCCTCACCGAAGCCGTCGGCCCCCAATTCGAGCGAGTAGTGCATCGCCATCTCGTCGTGCTCGATCTGCTCCTCGAACAGACTCGGCAGGACCAGGGCTGGGGCTCCGGCCTCGACCAGGGCGTGGATGTGGTCGATGTCACCGGTGAGCGGAGACGCCGAAGGTAGTACCGGGTGGGCGAGCTCCAAGCCCAGGTATGTCGTCGTGAGATCCACGTTCATTCCTCCACGTCCGTGTATTCGGCTGTTCTGTGGATGGTCACCATCTGCTCGTACAGATGCCATCGATCGTCGATGTCCTGTTGGGCGCGGCCCATGAGTCTCTCTGCCTGCTCGGGGTCGGCTCGGCCGAGCATGGCGAACCTGGTCTCTTTCGAGGCGAACTCTTTGAAGGGGATCGTCGGCCTGCGACTGTCGAGATTCAGCCCGGGGTCCCCGGCCAACTCGCGTGCCGGGTCATATCTGTAGAGGGGCCAGTAGCCGGTCTCGGTGGCCAGCTTCTGCTGCGTGAGCTGGTATTTCATGTCTATGCCGTGGGCGATGCATGGGCTGTACGCGATGACCAGAGACACCCCCTGGTGAGCCTCCGCCTCGGCCAGGGTCTTGACGGTCTGGTTCGGATTGGCGCCCATGGCGATCTGACCCACGTAGACGTTCCCGTACGACATGGCGATTTGGCCCAGATCCTTCTTGCCCGTCGTCTTGCCCCCCGACGCGAACTTGGCGATCGCCGCACGGGGGGTGGCCTTCGATGCCTGGCCGCCCGTGTTCGAGTAGACCTCGGTGTCGAGGACCAGGATGTTGACGTCCCGGCCCGACGCCAGGACGTGGTCGAGCCCGCCGAAGCCGATGTCGTAGGCCCATCCATCGCCTCCGACGATCCAGATGCTTGTCTCGATCAGGGCGTCGGCGACACCCTCGAGACGTCTCGGCAAGGGACCGTCCATTACGGCGAGACGTTGTCTCAGCTCGTCAACCTGACGTCGCTGGGTCTCGACGAGCCGATCGGGGTCGGAGCGGTCCGGTGCGCCGGCCACGTCGAGGATCTCGACTGCCAACCGACCCAATTCCGGGGCGAGCGCCGTCACCAGGAGAACCGCGTCGACGCGTTGGGCTTCCATGGCGAGTCGCATCCCCAGCCCGAACTCGGCGTTGTCCTCGAACAGGCTGTTCGACCATGCCGGCCCCCGTCCTTCGACGTCGGTGGTCCAGGGAGTCGTGGGCAGGTTGCCGCCGTAGATCGAGGAGCACCCGGTGGCGTTGGCGACGATCATCCGGTCGCCCATCATCTGAGTGATCAGCTTGAGGTATGGCGTCTCTCCACAACCGGCGCAAGCGCCCGAATACTCGAAGAGGGGTTGGATCAACTGCGAGCCCTTGACAGAGGCGTGGTTGACTTCGGAGCGAGCCATGTCGGGAATCTCCAGGAAGTACTGGAAGTTGCGTCGCTCCCTTTCCAGATGGTCCCCCTTCGGCTCCATGTTGATCGCCTTGTGTCTGACGACCTCTTTCGACTTGGCAGGACACACCTCGACGCAGATCCCACAGCCTGTGCAGTCGTCAGGGGCGACCTGTATGGCGATTCTCTTGCCGGCCAGGTCTTTGCCCACGGGGTCTTTCCAAATGAAACCGTCCGGGATCATCACATCGGCATCGAAGGCCTTGAACCGAATTGCTGCGTGCGGGCACACCAACGCACACCGTCCGCAGTCGATGCAGATCTCGGCGTCCCAGATCGGGATCTCCTCGGCGATGGACCGCTTCTCCCACTTGGCGGTCCCGGTCGGGAATGAGCCGTCGACCGGCAGGGCCGACACCGGAAGGAGGTCGCCCTTGCCGGCCAGCATCATTCCGGTCACCCGCTGCACGAAATCGGGGGCGACATCGGGCACGGGCTCCAACATCCGGAACTTGCCGTCGGCCTCGCCGATCTCGACCTGATATAGCCCTTGAAGGGCTGCGTCCACTGCCGCCTCGTTGCGTCTCACCACGACCTCGCCACGCTTGCCGTAGCTCTTCCTGATGTGGTCTTTGATCGATGCGATGGCCGTCGCCGTGTCAAGGAAGTCCGTGAGCTCGAAGAAACAGGTCTGCAACACGGTGTTGACCCGACCGCCCAAACCGGCCTCGCGGGCGATCGTCGCCGCGTCGATTGCCCACAGGGTCAGACCCTTTTCGATGATCTGGGTCTGAGCTTCCAGTGGGACACGATCCCAGACCGCGTCGGGCGCGCGAGGACTGTTCATCAGGATGGTGGCTCCGGGGGCGGCAACCTCGAGGGCATCGATGCTGTCGAGGAGGTCGAACTGATGAACGGCGACGAAGTCGGCCGCTCTGATCAGATAGGTGGAGTCGATGGGCCGCGGTGAGATTCGGAGGTGCGACACCGTGCGCGAGCCCGACTTCTTCGAGTCGTAGACGAAGTATCCCTGGGCGTGCAGGTCGGTCAGCTCGCCGATGATCTTCACCGAGTTCTTGTTGGCCCCCACCGTCCCGTCAGACCCGAGGCCGAAGAACACGGCTTTGGTCACCTCGGCAGGCTCCTGCCACGACTCCTCGTCCCAATCGATGGAGTGTGCAGTCACGTCGTCGCGGATGCCCACGGTGAAGTGGCGTCGCGGTTGGTGGGCGCCCGCCTCGGTGAACGTCGCTGCGACCATCGCCGGGGTGAACTCCTTGGAGGAGAGGCCGTAGCGGCCACCGATGACGTCGATGGGCCGGCCTGTCTCTGCGAGGGCGGCGACGACGTCGAGGTAGAGGGGGTCGCCGACTGCGCCGGGCTCCTTCGTGCGGTCCATCGCGATCACCCGCCGAGTCGAGTCGGGTACGGACCGGCTGAACGCCCCTATGTCGAAGGGGCGATACAGCTTCACCGCCACCATCCCCACTTTCTCCCCCTGCTCCACCATGGAGTCGATCGCCTCCCTGGCAGCGCCCACGCCGGAGCCCATGAGCACGATCACGGTCTCGGGCTCGGCCGCTCCGTGATACTCGAAGAGCTCGTGTCGTCGGCCGGTCTCATCGGCGACCCTGGCCATGATGTCGGCAACGATGAGGGGAGTGGCGTCGAAGTACGGATTGGCTGCCTCTCGCGCCTGGAAGAACACATCCGGGTTCTGGGCGGTCCCCCGAAGCGCAGGTCGGTTGGGGTTGAGCCCCCGTTCGCGATGGCTGGCGATGAGATCCTCGTCGACGAGACGACGCAGAGCGTCCTCCTCGATTGACTCGATCTTGGCCATCTCGTGGGAGGTCCGGAACCCGTCGAAGAAGTGGAGGAAGGGCACCCGACTCTCCAAGGTGGCGAGGTGGGCGACGAGGGCCAGATCCTGCGCCTCCTGGACCGAAGATGACGCCAACATGGCGAATCCGGTCTGACGCGCCCCCATCACATCAGAGTGATCTCCGAATATCGACAAGGCGTGGGTAGCGACCGTCCTCGCCGCTACGTGGATCACTGCGGGGGTCAGTTCCCCGGCGATCTTGTACATGTTCGGGAGCATCAGCAGGAGACCCTGAGAAGCGGTGAAGGTCGTGCTGAGGGCGCCTGCGGTCAGCGCACCATGGATGGTCCCGGCGGCGCCGGCCTCGCTCTGCATCTCGATGACGTCAGGCACGACACCCCAGAGGTTGGGTTTCCCCTGATGCGACCAGGCGTCGGCGAGCTCACCCATCGGAGATGCAGGTGTGATCGGGTAGATGGCGATGACTTCGCTGAGGAGGTGAGCGATCCGAGCTGCCGCTTCGTTGCCATCGACCGTGGTAAACGGTCGTATCGATGTGAGACCCATGACCTCAACCTATGTCCCGGCTGGAAGATGCCTTAGGGACGAAAGTCCCCAATTGACCGGCCCTTTGCGTTGTCCCGCAGGAATCCTTCGGGCTCCTCATGCCGGGCTCAGGCAGGTGGCTCCAGACTGAGGTAGAGCTCTTCCTCCTGGTCGAAGTGGAGACGCAGGATGGCGTGGAGACCGTAGAGGATGCGGCGGATGTCACGCAGGTCTCCCGGTTCGAGGTCGGCGGTCGGTAGATCGGCCATCTCACGCTCGAAGACGTCGACGAGGTGGAAGATCTCACGATGGGTCCGGCTCATCGGGGCCATCGGGTCGTCGCCGGGCAGGAGCTCGGACAGTTGTGGGTAGATCACGCCCTCGTCTTCGATCTCATGAGGGACGACCACATCGACGAGAAGCGACCGGATGCCCTCGAGCCGGGCCAGCGCCTCGTCGGGAGCCAATCGGTCGAGGTCATCGGCCGCGTCACGGATCGAGTCCAGGCGGGGCACCAGCTCATCGTGCTCGGCTCTGAGCCGGGCCGAGAGCTCGGGGGACAGTTTCGGGCCGGCCTGGGCCTGCGGCTCTCCTTTCAGGGCGCGGAGGGCGTTGAGGATGGCAATCACGTCTATGCCCTCCTGGACCAGGGCACCCACGAGCGGGATGAGGAGGCCCAGGGCGGCGAAACCCATGGCGACGAGCGACAGCCCCATTCCGATCACCACGCTCTGGACGGCGATCCGGCGCGACCGCTGTGCGATCTCGATCGCATCGACGAGGGTTCCGAGACGGTCGACGACGAGGACGACGTCGGCCGCTTCGGACGAGGCGGTGGCCCCTCTCGCTCCCATGGCGACTCCGACGTCGGCAGCAGCCAGAGCGGGCGCGTCGTTGATTCCGTCACCCACCATTGCGGTCGGACCGAGTTTCTGGAGCTCGGAGAGCGCATCGACTTTCTCTCGGGGAGTCGCTTCGGCCAGCACATCGTCGACACCGACGGCCAACCCGACGGAACGGGCAACGACCTGATGATCGCCGGTGGCCATGACGATCCGGTCGACGCCGGTTCGGCGCAGCGCCCTTATGGTCAGTGGGGCGTCGGGTCTGATCTGATCGTCGAAGATGATCGCCGCCACCACCTCGTCGTCGACGGCCACGAACGCAGCCGTGGGCCCGATGCGATTGACGCTCCGCTGGAAGTCGCTGGCCGGCACCGACTCCGGCCGCCCGTCGGTGAGCCATTTCAGCTGGCCGACGGCCACCCTTCGGCCATCCACGGTCCCCGAGACGCCTTTCCCGGCGATTTCCCTGGCGTCCTCGGGCATCTCCAGACCCAGGCCGCGATCGTTGGCCGTCTCGACGATGGCCCTCGCCATGATGTGGGTAGAGGTCTGGTCCACCGAGGCGGCAAGCCGAAGCGCCTCGTCCTCATCGAGAGCCCGGTCCAGGATCCTGATGGAGCGAACCGTGGGTTGGCCGACCGTGACCGTCCCCGTCTTGTCGATCAGGATGTTTCGTGTCTGCGCCAACCCTTCCAGGGCGCCACCACTGCGGAAGATCACCCCATGATGGGCCGCCCTCGATATCCCCGACACCAACGCGATCGGGACGGCGAGGAGGAGCGGACAAGGGGTGGCGACTACCAGGACCGCCAGGGCCCGGACCGGGTCACCGGACAACAACCAGGCGAGGCCGGCAACCGCGAGGGTGAGCGGCACGAACCATGCGGCCCATCTGTCGGCCAGTCGCACCGACGGTGCCTTCGAGTGACGCGCCTGTTCTACGAGTCGAATGATCCCCGCATAGGTGCTCGCGGCGGCATTGGCGGTGGCGTAGACCTCGAAGGCGTCGGCGGCATTGACCGAACCACTCTCGATCAGGTCGCCGTGCCGGAGCTCCACCGGCAACGGCTCTCCCGTGAGGGCCGACTGGTCGATCAGGGCCGAGTCGGCCATTACCACGCCATCGACGGGGATCACTTCGCTCGCCTTGATGAGCAGGCGGTCACCCTGCTCGACCCGCTCGACCTCGACGTCTTCGAGACCGTCGCTCTTCACCAGGTGCGCCACACGGGGGGCCCTGGAGACGAGTGCCGTCAGGGCTCGCTCGGCCCGGCCGCCGGCATAGGCCTCCAGTGCCTGACCGGTGGCCAGCATCAACCCGATGATCCCGGCCGTCAGGAACTCTCCCAGCGCCAGCGCCGAGCCGACGGCGATGAGGGCGATGACATCGACGCCCACTTCCCCATGTCGAATCTTGACCACCGTCTCGCTCACGAGCGGGATCACGGGCAGGAGGGCGGCGGCGGCGAACGAGACCTTCATGGCGGTGTCGAGATCGGCGAGGTAGAGCGCGCCCCCTGCGGCCAGGCACACGACAACTACCGCCAGGACGACGTTGTACCGACGCTCAGTGCCCATCGGCGCATTCAAACGGCTCGGTCATCCGCCAACAAGAAGAAGCCTGGCGATGAGGCGGAGAGAACGGGAAGGGACCTTCGACCCTAGGCGTGAGGCTGGGACGCGCTTTGTGTAGGTCCCGTATCGCGAAGAGGGTGGGCAATCGCGCACCGAAACGAAGGAGACCGGGATGAGCGCCTGGATGGCGGACATAGAGCAGGTGACTGCCGACAACGAGAACTTCAGGACGGTCATCTACACGGGACGGCACACTCAGCTGACTTTGATGTGTCTCGCCCCTGGCGAGGACATCGGCTGGGAGCGTCATGGGCATCTGGACCAATTCCTCAGGGTCGAGCGGGGGGAGGGGCGGGTCGATCTGGGTGAGACCGAGGAATCGGTGGACGAGAGCCAAGAGGTGGGGGCCGATTGGGCTGTCATCGTGCCCGCCGGAATGTGGCACAACCTCGTCAACACCGGCACGGGAGATCTGAAGCTCTACTCCCTGTACTCACCGCCCGAGCACCCGGAGGGGACCATTCACGTCACCAAGGCCGACGCCGAAGCGGCAGAACACGCGCATTGAGCGGCACCGGGCAGCCAGATAGCATCTGAGCGTTGCGGGATGGTTCGCGGTGTCGATCAGCCGCTCCACCAGCGGAGAACCCGCAGAGATCGCAGGGTGTTCCATCGGCTGGGCAGACGTCCCGACTCCATCTTGAACCAGACCTCACCCGAGTACCCAGAACTGACCGGCCACTTCCCGTCCTGTCTCCGATGACTCAACAGCACGTCCACCGGGTCTTCCAGCCGGGCGTCCCGACTGGCGCCCGCCGACCTGAAGTAGTCGAGCCCGCGCAGGATGTCGTGGTGCCAACGAGGCGGAAAGGGCAGGCTCCTCATGCGCGGGTCGGGTATGTCATCGCTGCGATGGGAGCGATATAGGTGATGGGCACAAAAGAAATCGCGGGCTCGCGCCTCGGCGTCCTCCACGGCAGTCACCTGCTCCCCTCCGGCGATGCAGTACTCGCGTAGACCCTCGATGACATTCATCGTGGTGTGGAATGAGCTGTGGTGCGCCCCGTCGCGTCGACGTCGGCAATTCCATCCGCCGTCATCCATCTGCTCGGCGAGGATCTCCTCCACCAGGGTCTCTCGCGCCTCACGGGCAACCTCGAACCAACTCGACAAGACCAGCCCGAATCCCGCCACACAAGTCTCCCAATACCGGTTTGGGCCCATGACCCACACCGGTGCAGCCATGAGGAGCTCCGTTGATGCCTTCGCCTCTGCGCTCTCCCGAGACAAACCCATCCGCCACAGCTGGAGAAGCGTGTAGGTGGTCGACGTCCACTTCGGCGTGTAGAGCCCGCCGGCCCACAATCCGTCGGTGGCTCGCAGTGAGAGCAGGCGCGCCGCCCAGCCCTCAGACGCCATCAGCTGCTGTTCCCCAGACCACAGGCTGGGCGGTGAGTCGAGGAGGAATCGATGGGTCTGCCAGCGGATGGCCGGGTCGCCGTCGAGGAGCCACGTGACCGTCGGGTCGGACGGGGTCATCCTCGGGAGATATGGCACGGGAGGGCGGACGTGTCTCGGACCGATGGGAGAACTATCCCGACGCCCCGATGTCGACGTTGTATGCCTCGTAGACCAGGTCCGCCCCCAGCTGTCGATGAAGGGCTATTCGCCCCAGGAGAGAGGTGACCTTCCTCCTGATTCGCTCTGTGTCGCCGGTTGCGATCACCCGGTTGAGGGTTGTGACGGCATCGGCCAGCACCAGGTGCTCATCGCGTATCTCGGCTACCGCGGCGGCGAGTCTGGGCGACTCGTCGAGAATACGGTCC
>JBAPYG010000018.1:0-6978 GCA_049284615.1 Acidimicrobiia bacterium | reverse complement strand
AGACATCTTGATTCCCGGAATAATTGAAGTTTCAAAGACATTCTATTGGCTGTGAGCACAACCACACCTGGAACGAGCGTTTTTCAACCTGAAGTCCCCGGTCGTGCGTTCCATGAGTTCTTGTACGACCGGGCCCCCGAAAGCCGAGAGCAGGGCAAGTGGTCCGAGGACGATGGTCCATTGCCGGCCCTGTATCTGAGTCATGGCGCCCCACCCGTGTTCGACGACTCGCATTGGATGGACCAGTTGTTCACCTGGTCACAGACGATGCCGAAGCCCAAAGGCATCTTGATAGTCAGCGCACACTGGGAGTCCGCTCCTCCAATGGTCTCGTCCCCGGAGCCAGGCACCCCTCTGGTCTACGACTTCGGCGGATTCGCCCCGGTCTACTACCGAATGACCTACCCCGCCCCTGCTGCCCACGACCTCGCTACTCGGGTGACGCGGCTCATGCCCGACAACGAGGCCGTGCATCAACACGCCTCGAGAGGTCTCGACCACGGGGCATGGGTGCCTTTGAAGGTGATGTACCCCTTCGCGGACGTCCCGGTGGTTCAGATGAGCATGCCCACCCACGACCCCCAGCGGCTGTTCGAGATCGGACGTCGACTTCGACCCTTGCGCGATCAGGGGATTTTGATCATCGGGTCTGGGTTCATGACCCATGGCCTCCGCTACGCGACCCGTGAGATGATGTTCGACAATCAGATCCCGGGTTGGTCGGCCGAGTTCGATGCCTGGGTGGCCGACGCCCTGGGTCGGGGAGATCTGGAGACGCTGGCCGCATACGACCGGGCGCCAGGCATGCCATATGCGCATCCCACGGTGGAGCACTTCACGCCCCTGTTCATCGCCCTGGGCGCGGCCACCGACCCCGAGACGGCACCGAAGACGGTGATCAACGACTTCCAGTTCGGATTCGCCAAGCGTTCGGTGGAGTTCGCCTGAGGCCAGGCCGCAGAAGACCTATGCGTGGCTCAGCGTGTATACGCGTGACTCGAGCTTGCCCAGCATCTGGTTGATGCTCCACAGTGCGTTGCCGTATACAACGCGATAGGCGACCTCACCGATCTCATCCAACAGGGCATCCTTGTTTCGTCGGAGTCGCGAGACCTCCAAAAGGTAGTTAGGCGCCGTTCCCGCCTCTTGTGAAGCCTCGTTCCACTCCGAGCCCACCACCTCCACATGATCGATCGAGAAGCCGGCTTCCGAGACAGCCTCCTCGAATCCCTCGACGGAGAAGCGCTCGGGGACAGCTGCAGTGTGCCCGAAGACCTGGTCCGCTTCGATCGGCTCCAGGAGATCAGTCGCGAACACTTGATGAAACAGCATCCGCCCGCCCGGGGCGAGCACACGGGCACACTCGGCAAGGGCACGATCGGCATCGGCCACATGGGCGAACATGTCACGTGTGAAGACGAAGTCGAAGGTGCCGTCACCGGCAGGGATGACCTCGACCGACCCCAGCACGACCTCGACCAGATGACCGAAGTCATGCTGTGAGACGGCGATCTCCCCGTCCTTGATGTTCATCGGGGAGGGGTCGAGCGAGATCACCCGGCACCCGAACCGCTCGGCCATCTCCAATCCGTGTCGGGCGTCCCGCCCTCCGATGTCGATGACGACGTCACCGGGTCCCAGGCCCAGTTCCCCGAACATGTCGATGATGGAGGAACTCGGACGTGGGTCGAGGCTGCGGTCGACTGCGGCTACGGCTGCCTCCCAGTCCCAATCGCCGTACATGTCTTCGACGGTGACCGGGTTGGACCACTCATCTCTGGTCATGCGCGCATGGTACGGCGCTATCGATCAGTCCTTCAGAATCGAAAGCGCCTGTCAGGGGACTCGTGTCGTCATTTGCCGTGGGTCGTGAGGTCCTTCCACCATTCGTCCTGGTCGGATGTGTCGATTCCGTTGGCTTCCATCCAGGGGTCGATGACGTCGTGGCTCCACGAAAGCCACTTCCGCGGTGTCACCCGAATGGTCGAATCCTCGTGGGCGGCCAGAAACACTCCCATGGAAGCCATGCCCCGTTCTGTGAGAAGCCGTTCCCTGACACTCTGATTGAGCTCCTGTGCCATCGCACCCTCGATGACCTCGGCGGCCCCGTAGCAGGAGACCCAGCCACTGGCGACGCCTATCAATGCGGTCACCGAACCACGTTCTCGGACGTTCTTGATCTTCCTCGTCGTGTGTGGCGTCGGGACCAGGAGTCGATCGGAGTCGTCCCACGAGTAGAGGACAAAGGTCAAGTGAGGTGATCCATCAGGGTTGATCGTCCCCAGAGTCAGCCGTGCGACCGCCGAAACCTCTTCTCGCAGCTGATCGCTGAGACCGTGAGGCGTCCGGTACGTCTCGGGAATCGCCATCGATCCTAAACTAGCCAAGGCCTGGCTTCGTAGCGCGACATGTGTGAGTTCGGTGACTTTCTCGAGTCGGGCATCAACTTCATATGGGCGATCGCGTTGACGATCGGCGAGGTAGCGGTATTCGGGGACCGTCGCGCCATCGCCTGGCTCGGCGTGGCCGCGGGGGCGTTGATCGTCACCAGTGCCGCCGCCGAAGCCCTGGGCCCCCTGTATGAGAACCCCAGTGTCGAGCTCGGTGCCGTGATCAGCTTCCTGATCGTGCTCGTCTTCGTCTTCTGGCTGTTTTGGTACTACGTGAAGCAAAGGGCCGCGCTTCAGCAACTGTCTGACGGTCTGCTGTTGAACATCCTCCCGGAGAAGATCGCCGAACAGTTGAAGACTGCTGAGGGCAGGATCGCCGACGAGTACGAAGCGAGTTCGATCCTGTTCGCAGACGTCGCCGGTTTCACCCCCATGTCAGCAGAGATGACGCCAAAGGAGCTGGTCTCGCTCCTCGACGAGGTCTTCAGCGACTTCGATGCGCTGGTGAAGGCGAGGGGTCTGGAGAAGATCAAGACGATCGGTGACGCCTACATGGTCGCTTCGGGAGTGCCCACACCACGAGACGATCACGCTCAGGCGCTTTGTGACCTGGCTCTCGATATGAGAGATCACATCAAAGAGCGAACCTACGGCGGGCACAGCATCGAGTGCCGGATCGGAATCAACTCAGGTCCAGTGGTGGCCGGCATCATCGGAAGTCAGAAGTTCAGCTACGACCTGTGGGGAGACGCGGTCAACGTCGCAAGCCGCATGGAGTCCATCGGTCAGCCGGGCCGAATCCAGATAACGGAGGCGACGAGGCGCGGTGTCGCCGACGAATTCGTATGCATGCCTGGCGGCGTGGTCGACGTCAAGGGAAAAGGCCCGATGCCGGTGTGGTTCGTCGAGAGCCGTCGGCACTAGAGCGTTTATGCCTCGAGGCCCGTTCACCGCCGCGATCGGAGGAAAGGAGGTGGCGTCCAACCATCCTCGAACGCTCTCGGGACAAGCCGGGAACCCAATTCGTGGGCTGGTGGGGCCCGAGGCCGGAGTTCGGTCCGGCACCAAGACGCACACCTAGGCTTTCCGACTGATGCACAAGCTTCCTGATGGCGTCGTCACCTTCCTCTTCACCGACGTCGAAGGCAGCACGCGACTGTGGGAGGAAGCGCCAGATGCCATGGCGGCAGCGCTGCGAATCCATGATGCGGCGATTGTCGAGGCGGTCGAAGCGTTCGGCGGCGTTGCAGTGAAGGCTCGAGGCGAGGGCGACAGCCAGTTTGTGGTCTTCCAGTCGGCGATCGACGCCGTATCTGGCTCGGTAGCGGCACAGCGTCGGCTGGCAGAAGTGGATTGGCCGACGCCACGGCCGCTGCGAGTGCGAGCCTCGCTGCACACGGGGGCAGCGGATCTGGTTCTAGGGGACTACTACGGGCCGACGGTGAATCGGGCAGCAAGACTGCGGGCTATCGCCCACGGTGGCCAGACAGTGTGCTCGGGCTCGACATTCGAGCTGGTGCAGGATCACCTGCCCGACGGGGTAACCCTTGCCGACATGGGGACCCATCGGTTGAAGGATCTGTCCCGTCCCGAGCGTGTGTACCAGTTCAACATCAGTGGCCTCGAGAACTCTTTTCCACCCCTGAGATCGCTGGAGGCTGTCGCCAACAATCTCCCGGAGCAGATGACCGAGATGATCGGCAGGGATGCCGAGCTCGCCGACCTCAAGAGGCTCCTCGAGGACACCCGGTTGCTGACGGTTCTCGCCCCAGGGGGCACGGGTAAGACCCGGTTGGCCATTCAAGCTGCGGCGGATCTCGCCACCGAGTACGCCGACGGAGTGTTCTTCGTTGGTCTGGCCGACCTCACCACCAGCGCCGACATTCTGCAGACGGTGGCCGAGGAGGTTGGCGTCGCATATTCCTCTGACGAGGATCCACAGACCCAGCTGCTCGACTATCTACGTCCCAGACGACAGCTTCTCGTCTTTGACAACTTCGAGCATTTGAGCGACAGCGCGCAGATCGTTTCAGAGATACTTCGAGCTGCTCCACAGGTGAAGATAATTGCCACCTCGCGCGCCAAGCTGAATCTGACCGGCGAAGCGATCATGCCCCTTGTTGGACTGGGCGCCGACTGGGACACCCCGGAGGAAGCGCTTCGGACCAGCGGAGTTCGCTTGTTCCTCGATGCGGCTCATCGTTCCAATCCCGGGCTGACCCTCGAGACCGCAGACCTGGAGCCGCTGGCCGAGATCCTTCGCCTCACCGGGGGAATGCCTCTCGGGATAATTCTGGCCGCCGCCTGGGCAGACGTCCTGTCGATTAGCGAAATCGCTGCAGAGATCGCCAAGAGCTTCGACTTCCTCGAAACCCCCCTGGGGGACGTTCCGGATCGTCATCACAGCATCCGAGCCGTGTTCGATTACAGCTGGGGTCTTCTCAGCACTGCGGAAAGGGATGCGTTCGCGGCCCTGTCAGTGTTCCGCGGCGGCTTCACGCGGGAGGCCGCGGAAACGGTGGCCGGTGCCTCGATTCGCGACCTCGCCAACCTCTCCAACAAGACCCTCGTAACGCCGAGCCCGAGCAGTGGCCGGTACGCGATTCATGAGCTTCTGCGCCAGTACGCCGAGGCAGAGTTGGCCGCCCTCCCTGCGCGCGATCGATCGATTCGCGACGCCCACGCCCACTACTACAGCGACCTCTGTGAAGCAGCTGTCGTGTTGTTCGCTCAGGGTGAGCAGGTCCGGGCATTGATGACAATCGAACAGGACCTCGACAACATCAGGCCCGCATGGCGCCATCTGGCATCCACGCGAAACACATCAGGAGTCGACAAGATGGTGTTGGGACTGTGGCTGATCCATGAGAGTCGCGGTTGGAACCAGTCAGCACTGTCGCTCTTCGCCGATGCGCTGGATGCCATGGGAGACGACCCGTGTCCCTCCCGGAGTTTTGTTCTCGCCATGCATGGAACCTTCAAGTCGATGCTTGGTCAGGTCGAGACAGGTGCCGAAGAGGTAGGGACCGCATTCGAGGACTTGAGGGCCGCGGATGATGCTGTAGCCCTGTTCTTCACGGGCATGCTGAAGGCGCAGACACAGTTTTACCTGGGACGGTTCGAGGAGGTGGTCGGCGTCCTCGATGAGACCATCGCGCAGGGAGAATCACGAGGCTCTGACTGGGCGGAGGGCCGCTTCTGGGTTGCTGCGATCAAGAACTTTCGCGCCTTCGCTGCCCTCCGGATGAAAGACATCGAGCTGGCTATGCGACTCCTCGATGAGAGCCAGGCGGTCCTCGAACCTCTCGACGACCTCTTCTATATGACTTGGAACCTCGGGCATCGCGGAAGGATGGCAAAGGAATCGGGACGTCTCCAAGAAGCGATCGATCTATTCACACAGTCTGCCGACCGGGCCACGCGTATCGGATTCCCCAGGGCGATGCAGGTATCGCTCATGGGTTTGGGAGAGGCCAATCTCACCGCCGGCGACGACGTTGCGGCCGAGGCGGCTTTTGTTGAGAGCCTTCGTGTAGCCGAACGGACCGGCATGGTGCTGGAGATGTTGACGGCTGTGCTCAGAGTCGCCCAAGTGTTCGCCGCTGGTGGAAAGAATAGGGAAGCTGTGGAGATGTTGGCCACGGTGATCGCCGAGCCGGCGAGCGAGCATCAGATGTTCGCCGAGAGCACCTCTATCAAGTCAGCTGCCGCGAAAGAGCTCGGGTCTCTCCACGATTCGATGGATCCGGACGAGTACGAGCATGCGCTCGCCGATGGCTCTTCAATGACATTTCGAGCTGTCGGCAAGAGCTTGATCGACCTGAGAAGCAAAGACGCATTCCGGTCGACAATCGCCCTGGGTGCGGAATAGGTGTTCTTGGCCAGGAGAAGCCCGAACCAAATCTTCGGCCCGGGCTCCTGCGCTCAGGGAGCTGAGTAGGACTCAGCGTCGAATCTATCTGCTTCAGACCCCGAGCCGGACCCGGTTGAGGACGTGGACGCGAACCGAATCGCTTGCCGCACACGTACTTGGTGTATTCGAGTCTCGAAGGGAGACAAATTGAAGAAGAGAATCACATTCGCGGCAATTGCCGGAGCTCTCATGGTGTTCGGAGCCGGCCCGGCTGCATCTGCCCACGTTCATGCTTTCACTCCGCTTGGGTGCCTGACCATGGACAACGCCAACTCTGGGGCTGCTGTCGGATTCGTGAAGGCTGCGGATGCTGCCACTCCGCTGAACGGCGACACTCCTATCATTCCATGGAACGCAAGCGGCAAACTGCCGTCCGGCGGTGACGGGGCTGCGAACGCCTGCTGACCTCACGTCATAGATTTCGCCGGCAACAAGGGCCACACTTCGGTCGCTGCCTGGGGTTCATTCCTCGGCAATCTCCCGACATCTCGTATGGAGTGTCGGTTCCTTGACCGACCAATAGGGCGTAGGCGTTCGTCGAGGCCACGTGGTAAACAGGACCTGGGTCTCTCCTAGTTCATGGATGTTGTTGGCTGCATTCACAGCTGCTGCGTATTGGGGGATTGCCGTCGGACAGGTTGCGAGCGGCCTCGACAAATTTGGTTTTTGAATTGC
>JBAPYG010000017.1:0-5616 GCA_049284615.1 Acidimicrobiia bacterium | reverse complement strand
GTATGGGGCCTTCGTAGGAGTCGGCCATCAGAGCTCTCCGCCGTAGATCGTGCGGATCTGACTGCGGAGGACGATCTCGGGGGGGCGTCCTGCGGCCTCGGCCGCCTCTTCCATCTCCTCCACCTTGTCCCGGAGACGATCGAGCTTTCTCTTCAACCTGCGGTTCTCCTCCTGGAGGGCGAGAACCCGGCGGACGCCCTCGAGGTTCATGCCCTCCGCCGTCATGTCCTGGATGAGCTGGAGACGCTCGATGTCTTCCTGGGAGTAGCGACGAGTTCCTCCGGGAGTGCGGAACGGGTCGATGAGGCCCTTGCGCTCGTAGATGCGCAGCGTCTGAGGGTGCATGCCGGCCAACTCGGCTGCCACCGAGATCACGAACACGGCTCTCGTGGAGTCTGTCATTGCGTCACGCCCATCATCTCAGATGAGACCTGATGTCTTCGGTCTCATGCTCGGCCAATTCCTCCAGGAGCCGCTTCTCGTCCTTGCTGACCTTCTGTGGGACGGCGACCTCGACAGTGACCAATAGGTCGCCCTGCCTACCGCGCTCGGGATTGATGCCCTTGCCCCGGACGCGAAACGTCTTGCCCGAGGGAGTGCCGGAGGGGATCTTCACCTTCACACCCCCATTCAGGGTAGGGACCTCGACCTTGCTGCCCAGCGTCGCCTCGGTGTAGGTGATGGGCACCTTCAACGTGAGATCGTTGTCCTTGCGCCCGAATCGCGTGCTGGGAGCAACCCGGACCCTGACCATCATGTCACCGGCGGGCCCACCGAAGGAACCCGGCTCGCCCTTGCCCCTGAGTCGAAGGGTCGTCCCGTCCTTGACACCGGCGGGCACGCGCAGCTTGACCTGGCGTCGCCGATTCTCGGTGCCTGAGCCCCGGCACTTGCTGCACGGGTCCTCGATGAGACGCCCGGACCCATGGCATTGCGGACAAGCCTGGGAGAACGAGAAGAAGCCTTGGTTCTGGGCCACGACACCCCGGCCCCCGCAGGTGGGGCAGGTGGCGACCGTCGACCCGGGCTCGGCGCCCGAGCCCGAGCAGCGTGAGCAGGGGGCGGCGCCCTCGACCGCGACCTGGGTGTCGACGCCAAATGCCGCATCCTCGAATCGGATGGTCAACTCGGTCATCACATCGGCGCCCTGGGTGGGGCCACTCCGCCCACGTTGCTGTGATCCGAACCCGAAGAGGTCGCCGATCCCACCGAGGCCACCGAGGAGATCCTGGAGGTCCTCCACCCTGACCTGCTGACCACCGAAGCCACCGGCTCCCGACCCACCGAATCCCTGGAAGCCGCCCCCAGAGGACAGACGACGCACCTGGTCGTATTCCTTCCGCTGCTCTGCGTCGGACAGGGTGGCATAGGCCTCCGATATCTCCTTGAACCGATCTTCGGCGGCTTCGTCACCCGGGTTGGCGTCGGGGTGGTGGGTCTGGGCGAGCTTGCGGTATGCCTTCTTGATCTCCTCGGAAGTAGCCGTGTCGGCCACGCCGAGCACCTTGTAGAAGTCCTTTTGCACCCAGTCGCGGTTCATCAGTTCATCTCCAGGACGACCAGAGCCGCCCGCAATACCTTCCCTCTCAGCCGATAACCACGTCGTAGCTCCTGTGACACCATCAGAGTCCCTTCGCCGGCCGGTGCGCCGACCGGCTCGTGAATCTCGGGATCGAACGGCTCGTCGACCGTCGGGATCACTTCCAGACCTTCACTCTTGAGGGCGTTGAGCAGGAGCTCACGAGTGTTGAGCATGCCCGAGTACAGGTTCTGCTCCGTCTCGGTCTGCGGCTCGGCGCCCAGGGCGGCGTCGAAGGTGTCGAGCACGGGCATCAGACCCTGGACCACCTTCTCGGTGGCCCGGTCGAGCATCACCGCGCCCTCCTTCGTCGTGCGCTTGCGGTAGTTGTCGAAGTCGGCCGCAACGCGCTTCAGGTCGTCGAGGTAGTCCCCGGCTTCTTGACGGGCGCTCTTCAGCTCGGCGAGGAGGAGATCGACGGCCGCATCGGGATCATCGGGGAGCTCGAGACCCAACTCCCGTGGGTCCGGAGTCTCGAACGTCTCGACGATCTCAGCCTCGACGGGGCCGTCATTGGGCCCGTTGCGGCTCTCATTCATCCTCATCGTCAACGATCTCGGCCTCGACGACTTCGTCGTCATCGCTCGCGCCGTCCCCGGACTCGGCAGCTGCCTGTTGCTCGGCGGCCTGCTGATAGAGACGAGTCGCCATTGCCTGGCTGGCCGCAACGAGCTCATCCATCTTCGTCCTGATCGCCTCGGAGTCGGCCTCGCCATCGGCGAGGACCTCATTGAGCGAGGTCTTGGCAGACTCGACGGAAGTCTTCTCCTCTTCGGTCATCTGCTCGCCCGACTCCTCGATCAGCTTGTCGGTCTGGTGGACCAGCTGCTCTGCCTGGTTGCGGGTCTCGATGGTCTCGCGTCTCTTGGCGTCTTCTTCGGCGTACTCCTCGGCATCCTTGACCATGCGATCGATGTCTTCGTTGGCGAGGGCGGTCCCTCCGGTGATCGTCATCGTCTGCTCTTTGTTCGTGGCGAGGTCCTTGGCGTTGACATGGACGATGCCGTTGGCGTCGATGTCGAAAGTGACCTCGATCTGAGGCACCCCCATTGGCGCCGGCGGCAGCCCGGTCAGGCGGAACTTGCCCAGGCTGTTGTTGTCGTTCGCCATCGTCCGCTCACCCTGGAGCACGTTGATCTCGACCTCGGGCTGGTTGTTCTCGGCCGTGGTGAAGATCTCGGAGCGCTTGGTCGGGATCGTGGTGTTGCGCTCGATCATCCGCGTCATCACGCCGCCCTTGGTCTCGATGCCGAGAGTCAATGGCGTCACGTCGAGCAGCAGGATGTCCTTGACGTCGCCCTTGAGGACGCCGGCCTGGATGGCGGCGCCGGCGGCCACGACCTCGTCGGGATTGACCCCCTTGTGGGGCTCCTTGCCAGTCAGCTTCTGGACGAGCTCCTGGACGGCGGGCATCCGGGTGGATCCGCCCACCATGACCACGTGATCGATCTCCTCGATGCTGATCCCGGCGTCCTTGATCGCCTGCTCGAAGGGGCGCTTGGTCCGGTCGAGCAGGTCTTCGGTGAGCTTCTGGAACTCGGAGCGGGTCAGTTTGTACTGCATGTGGAGCGGCCCGGCGTCGGTGGCCGTGATGAACGGGAGGTTGATCTCGGTCTCGGACACGGAGGAGAGCTCGATCTTGGCCTTCTCCGCCGCCTCCTTGAGACGCTGGCTCGCCATGCGGTCGGCGGCGAGGTCGACACCGTGATCGTCCTTGAAACTCTTGACCAGCCAATTGATGACGGCCTCGTCCCAGTCGTCGCCCCCCAGCTGGGTGTCACCAGAGGTGGCCTTCACCTCGAAGACACCGTCGCCGATCTCGAGGACCGACACGTCGAACGTACCCCCACCCAGGTCGAACACGAGGATGGTCTCGTCGGACTCCCTCTCTAGGCCGTAGGCGAGAGATGCCGCTGTGGGCTCGTTGATGATGCGGAGGACGTTGAGACCGGCGATCTGACCGGCCTCCTTGGTGGCCTGCCGTTGGGCGTCGTTGAAGTAGGCGGGGACCGTGATGACCGCATCGGTGACCGTGTCACCCAGGTAGGACTCGGCGTCCCGCTTCAGCTTCATCAAGATGCGGGCCGAGATCTCTTGTGCGGTGTAGTCCTTGCCATCGATGTCGATGGACCAGTCGGTCCCGATGTGACGTTTGACCGAGCGGACCGTCTGGTCGGGGTTGGTGATGGCTTGACGTTTGGCGACCTCACCGACGAGGACCTCACCGTCCTTGAAAGAGACGATCGATGGGGTGGTGCGGCCCCCCTCGGCATTGGCGACCACTTCCGGATCGCCACCTTCGAGGACGGCGATCACGCTGTTGGTGGTGCCCAGGTCGATACCTACGGCGCGTGGCATTTCAGTAGTTTCCTTCCAGTATCTGCTTTGAGTGTCCTTGAATACTACAACTTGAGCGTAGTTGTATCAAGTTTGAGCAGAAAAGACTCTACGCCAGGGGGTTTGCCGGATCTATGTGGTTACCCGAGGGCGGGTCAGGCGGCGAGACTCTTGATGTACTCGACGAGATCGGTCACCTGCTCGTCATCGAGTTGGTCGGCGTAGAACTTGGGCATCAGGTCCTGATAGCCCTCCACGATCTGATTGCCCGGTGCGACGATCGAGTTGAACAGATACGCGTCGTCCGCGATCACCTCTTCGCCGTTGTTCAACGGGCGCACCGAACCGGCGAGGCCCTTCCAGGTCGGACCGGACCCCGGGGTCCCGTCGACCGTGTGGCACTGTCGACAGCCCTGGTCCTCCGCCAGTGTCGCCCCCCGTGCCGCCGCCTCGGTGTCGATCGTCAGCGGAGCCTGGGTGGTGTCGGTGGCCCCGTCGCCGAGACTCTGACCGGTGAACAGGAAGAGCCCCAGGCCGAGGCCGACCACGATGATGAGGGCCAGGGCGCCCTCTGTCCAACTGTTCATGAGCCACGAACCGTAGACAACGCGAGGGCCAAAGACAGGGTTTGGATCGCCGGCGATCGTGGTCCCCGATGCTCGGAACTCGCCTCCATGTCCCCATCGAATCGGTGATTGCGGCATAATCCACGCCCCGGGACCATCCCGTGAGATAGGAGCTGGAGGGGCAATGGAAGTCATCGATGTCACGATGCTCATCGTGCGGGTCTGGGCCGGAGTCGTGATGCTCGCCCATGGGATCAACCACGGGCGCAATCTCGAGGGCACTGCCCGGTGGTTCGAGAAGGTCGGTTTCAAGGCGCCTGATCTGAATGCGCGTCTCTCCGCCGGCAATGAGATCGCCATCGGGCTGGGTCTGATCGTCGGGCTTCTCTCACCCATCGCCGCAGCCGCACTGGTGGCCACGATGCTCGTTGCGTTCTGGTCGATCCATCGCTTCGCCGGCTTCTTCGTTTTCCATCGGCCGGTGGAGGGGTATGAGTACGTCACGACGTTGGCGATGCTGGCGCTGGTCATCGCCATCGTCGGTCCGGGTGACATCTCCCTCGACGCCGTCTTCGGGCTCGATGAGACCCTCACCGGCGTCACCGGCGCGTGGATCGTCGGGGCTGGCTTGCTGGCCGGCGCCCTGCAGTTGGCGGCGCTCTGGCGACGCCCCGAGAACGTGGAGTCATGAGGCTGGAGCAACTTCCCGAGAGCTACACGGTCACACGTGAAGCGCTGCACCAGCTCGCCTTCTTCGCAGTCGCACCGGCCCGTTATCGGGCGACCGAGCGCATGGGGCTCACCGCGACGCCCGGTGGGTTCGGGACGCCGATGTTCGAGTCCAAGGTCGCGCGCGTGGAAGGCGACTCACTCGTCTTCGAGACCAGCGAGGCGGTGGCCAGCCAGCAGATCACGACCGTGCGCGCCGCCTGTGACTTCTTTGGTCACGGCTACCACGTGGATTGGTTCACAGACTTCCGCGATCCCCTGCAGCCGGTCGACCCGGACCACTCACTGGAGGTCGACGACGCCGCGGCGCGCGCCATAGGGGAATGGTTCAATTTCGGATACGAGGTCCTCGACCGGGTGCGATCCAACGGCGGGGATGGCGACGACGTCAGCGAGGTGCAGCTC
>JBAPYG010000016.1:0-13155 GCA_049284615.1 Acidimicrobiia bacterium | reverse complement strand
GATGATGCAGACGAATGACGTCTTCATCGTGTTGTTCGAATACGGCGAAGAGAGCGCCGACACACCACTATTCGCCAGCCAGGGCGTCCCAAGATCGCTGAAACCCGCGGACTTCGATCGTGACGCCTTGCAGCACGCCATCTCGGGCCAGAGCGGAGCGCAGAGGTTCTTCACAGAGAACGGTCGAGCCTTCTGCCTGTACGTGGTCCTCGGATCGCACCTCGATCGCGCCGACCTGGTCCCGACGGTCAACGACTTCCTCGCCACGGTGGAGATCGCATGAGGACCTGGGGGCTTCCCGCGCTAGTCGTCCTCGCGGCGGCATCCCTCATGGTGGTGGTCCTCACCCCTGCGGCCAGCGGCATCTCCCTCGGCGGCTACTTCTCCGACGACAACGGCCATTTGTTCGAGAGCGACATCGATGCCATAGCCGCCGCCGGCATAACCAAGGGATGCAACCCGCCGGCAAACACCCGGTTCTGCCCCGACCGCGACGTCGCACGAGGGGCCATGGCCGCATTCCTCAGACGCGCCCTGAAGCTGCCCAGCAGCAGCACAGACTTCTTCACCGACGACGACAACTCCGTGTTCGAAGACGACATCAACGCCATAGCCGCCGCCGGAATAACCAAAGGGTGCAACCCACCTGCTAACACGCGCTTCTGCCCCGATCAGGAAGTGGACAGGGGTGCCATGGCGGCATTTCTGAGACGAGCCTTGAACCTACCCGGCAGTAGCACGGACTTCTTCACCGACGACGGCAACTCCGTCTTCGAAGACGACATCAACGCCATCGCCGCCGCCGACATCACCCGGGGCTGCAATCCCCCATCGAACACGCTCTATTGCCCGAACCGCGAGGTGTCTCGGGGAGCGATGGCCGCCTTCCTCAAACGTGGCCTGGGATTGCCGTATGTGGTCCAGCGGATCCCCGCCGGCTTCCACTCTGCCATGAGCTGCTCCAAGGATGGCGAACGCTGCTCACTGACAGTTGACGTATCGGCCGGTCGACCGTATGAGGTCGAAGAGGGTGTCTTCCAGGTGACGCCCGCTTCCCAGGGGGAGCAAGAGGACCTCGTCGGCTCCAACACCTCGTTCACCCTCACCGTTGACGGGGCAACCGTCCAGTTGACCGAGCAGCCACCGAGCAATGGCGGCGGTCTCACCACTCGCAGTTGGACCAAGACGATGACCTTCACACCTGGCAACCACACCTTGGTGGCACGTTGGAATTGGGCGGGACAGCCCATACAGACGAACACGATCACGATCCGGGCCGCGGGCTGATCCGATCCACGACGGCGTCGAGAGTCATTTGACTGAGCAGACGACTGTGGAACACTGCGGTCATGTTGCGCCGGACGCTCGCCACTCTCGCCTTGGCCGGATTCGCCTTCCTCGTCGTCGGCGCTTCACCTGCCTCGGCAGCCGACCTCCCCCCGGGCGGCACGTTCATCGACGACGATGGTGACACCCATGAGGGGGCGATAGAGGCCCTCTATGCGGCCGAGATCACCAAGGGCTGCGACGAGCGGCAGATCAGGTATTGCCCTGACGAGGAGATGACCCGGGGTCAGATGGCGGCCTTCATCGACAGGGCACTGGGGCTTCCCCCCGCATCGAGGGACTACTTCTCGGACGACAACTCGTCGATCTTCGAGAACAACATCAACAGCATCGCGGAGTCAGGGATAACCCTTGGCTGCAACCCCCCGGCGAACACTCGCTACTGCCCCAATCGGCCCATCACGCGGGCCGAGATGGCCACCCTGCTCGCCCGAGCGTTCGCGTCGATCGTCCCCGATGCAGCCCCGGATGCATTCACCGATGACACCGGCAATGTGCATGAGGCCAACATCAATCTCATCGCGGCAGCGAACATCACCAAGGGGTGCAACCCCCCGGCGAACACCCATTTCTGCCCGCGTGACGAGGTCACCAGGGGCCAGATGGCGTCGTTCCTCGTCCGAGCCCTGGGTCTGGCGGCCATCGTCCCTCCCCCACAGAAGCCGATCGAACGGGTCTCGAGCTTCACGACATATTTCGACTGCTGTCAGAACCGGGTGACGAACATCAGACTGATGGCGCGGACGGTCGACGACTACGTGGTGATGCCCGGTGAGACATTCTCGATCGATCGAGTGGTCGGTCCGACCACTGCCTCCAAGGGTTACAAGGAAGACGGATACCTGGTGGGCGGCGAGGGCCAATGCTGTGTCGTTGGGGGCGGAGTGAGCCAATTCGGGACGACGATGTTCAACGCCATATTCTGGAGCGGATACGAGATCGGCACGTTTCGCCCCCACACCGCGTGGCTCTCTCGCTATCCCCTGGGCATCGAGCACACCCTCGTCTATTCGTCGATCGACTTGAAGTTCACCAACGACACGACGACTCCCATCTACATCCGGACCTCGTCGACATCGACATCGGTGACGGTGGAGCTTTGGGGCAACCAGGGGGGATGGCGCATGAGTGGTCGTCACCCGCGGGGCAATCGCAACTCGGTGATCAACGTGCTCGACAACGGAGGTTCCGAGGCCAAGCGTGTCAGTGCCCGGGTCACTGGGTCGGCTCCCGGTCAAGTCAAGATCGTCCGCACCCTCACCCAGAACGGCCATTCGAGCAATCAGACCTGGTACTGGACCTATCTGAACTGATCGGATCCGGCTGTCTCTCTGTCGAGATGACCGGCTCCAGCGGAGGTTTCTGACTCACCATGGAGAAGCGAGGAAGCCCCCACTCGAGGTATCGGAGAATCTTCGGGCTCCTCGTCGCCGGGGTGCTGCTCGCCGGCTGTTCGTCCCCTGCCACGACCACCTCGACCCCAGCGGTGACGGTGACCACACTCCCCTCCCCCACGACCGCCCCGCCGGTGCCCACCACCACGAGCTCAGAGACGGTCTCGCCCGAAGAGCATCCCGGAGACCTCATCGTCGTCGGTGATTGGGGGTCGGGAACGGTGTCGCAAACGGAGGTTGCCGTCGCCATGAGTGCCTACGCCGCGGACCACGACGTGGCAGCCATCTTGACCACAGGTGACAACTTCTACTCCGACGACGCCACCAGCCTCTCTGCCCCATTCGATTGGGCGTTCGCAGACCAGGTCCCGTTCTGGGTCACCTGGGGGAACCACGACATAGAGTCCGAGCGACGGATAGCTGCGATCGACCTCATGTTCGGAAATCCCCCGAGATGGGTCACCCATCGCTGGGGTGCCGTCGATGTGGTCATCCTCGACTCGAATCAGATCACCTCGCCGAGCCAGGCCAGGTTCTTCCTCTCCGAGATGCTCGCGTCGACGCGACCGGCGATCGTGGCGCTACATCATCCCCCCTACAGTTGCTCCCACCACGGGTCGACCACAGACGTGGTGAATTCGATGGTTCAGCTACTGGACGATGACGTCGTCATGGTCGTCGCCGGGCACGACCACAACTACCAACGTTTCGAGAGCTCCGGTGTCTCCTACGTCGTCAGTGGAGGCGGGGGCAGGGCGCTGTACGACTTGCAGGATTGCCCCGCCAACCACCCTCCGATGATCGCCGGAGCGGCAATCCACCACTTCGTCGTCCTTCACCAGGAAGGGAAGTCGATGTCCCTGAACGCCATCGACATCGACGGCGACGTATTCGACTCCGTTTCGATCCCTCTTCCTTAGCCGACGGCGACCATGGACCTCGGTGCGGTGTTGAGACTCTCGACACCGGTGTCAGTGCACACGACTATGTCCTCGACGCGCACCCCGAAGCTTCCCTCCAGATACACACCGGGCTCGATCGAGAAGGCCATCCCGGCTTCCAGCGGTGTCTCGTTCCCCTCGACGATGTACGGATGCTCGTGGACCTCGAGGCCGATCCCGTGACCGGTGCGATGGACGAACCGGTCTCCATGACCCGCCTCATCGATCACCGAGCGCACGGCCTGGTCCACCTCTGCGCAGACGACCCCCGGTGCAGCCGTCTCATGTCCTACGGCATTGGCCGCCACCACCAGAGCATGCACATCACGTTCGAGCTCCGACGGCTCACCTACGACGAACGTCCGGGTCGAATCGGAGTAGTAGCCGCCGAGTCGGCCCCCGAAGTCACACACGACCATGTCACCCTCGCCGATCGTCCGCGAGCCCGGATGATGATGAGGCGAGGCGCCGTTCGGCCCGGAGCCGACGATGGCGAACTCCGCCGCATCGTGACCTTCGCCAACGGTCATCTCCATCAGTTGACGAGCCACCTCGACTTCGGTGCGACCGGCGAACCTCACCTCACGGACGACCCGGTTCATCACCCGGTCGACTGCGTGGGCGGCGGCCCGCAGCAGGTCGATCTCTCCTTGGTCTTTTATCATCCGCAACCGGGCCGTGAGACGAGACGCGGCCAACCAATCGGTCCCTGACCATTCCCGCTGGAAGCGTGTGAGGAAGACAGACCACATGTGATCGCCCACGGCGACACGACTCGGCTTGGCGACCGAGCCTGCAGCCAGCACCACCGGATCTTCGAGCTCGGACCATGGGCGGATCTCGAATCGACCGGGTACCACCCGCGGCGCCTCGAGCTCCGGCAGGAACAGGGTCGGGACACCTGATGATGGGACGACGAGGACAGTGAGACGCTCGGAGGGCATCGCCTCATAGCCGCTGAAATAGGGAAGGTCGGCTCCCACCGAGAGCAGCATCACGTCGACATCAGCGTCATCCATCAGCTCCTGGAGTCGCTGCACCCGTCCCGCATGGTCGAAACTCAAGTGGGGCCCGATCCGATCGTCACCGGGATCGCGGCCCGACTCTCCTTGGCGTGGTAGCTCGATCTCACCAGAGGCCCCGACTCGACATGTGGGATGCCGATTTCCTCGCCGAACGTCTTGTAGTCGGCGAACTCGTCGGGGTGAACGTATCGGTGGATGGGGCGGTGACGGGCCGTGGGGCGGAGATACTGGCCGACGGTGATTATGTCGATGCCGACCGCTCGCATGTCGGCGAGGGTGGCCATGACCTCCTCACGCGTCTCGCCCATCCCCACTATGAGACCCGATTTTGTCAGCCCGTCCGGGAACATCTGCTTGGCCCGCCACAGCAGGGCCAATGACCGCCCGTAGTTCGCCGAGGTTCGAATATCGCGCTGCAGTCGCATGACAGTCTCTGTGTTGTGGTTGAGGACATCGGGGCGGGCGTCCATGATGGTTCTGAGGGCGTCTCGGTCGCCCTTGAAGTCGGGGATCAGCACCTCGATCTCAGTGCGCGGGGAACGTCTGCGCGACTCGACGATGGTCTGAGCGAATATCCCTGCGCCCCCATCGTCGAGGTCGTCGCGATTGACCGACGTGATGACGGCGTGCTCGAGGTTCATCGTCTCGATGGCTTCGGCGGCCCGGAAGGGCTCGAAGATGTCGAACTCGGTCGGCTTGCCGGTGGTGACATTGCAGAAGGAGCAGGCCCTGGTGCACTTGTCGCCCAGGATCATCAGGGTTGCCGTGCCCATGCCCCAACACTCGTAGATATTTGGGCAGTTGGCCTCTTCGCAGACGGTGTTGAGCTCGAGCCCGCGCATGAGCTTCTTGAGCTCCAGGTAGTCGGAGTCCATGCGCGCTCTCACCTTCATCCACTCCGGTCGGACCGGCTCACCGGGGAGACGGCCGTCGATCAGCAACGGCTCGCCGGACCGCGCTTCGGCCGAGAAGGTGCCCGCCTCGAGCAAACGGTCGACCTCGAACGACGAGGACCTCCCCTGGCCTCGGACAAAAGCTGCCTTCTGTATCTCTGCTGCCTCGTATCCGAAGACATCCACGAAATGGGCGGTCACCTTCTCGACGGCCTCTTCGATCGTGACCTTCCGGCCTGTCAGGTCGAACAGGCTGGTCACCTCGCGATCTGTGATTCCGCAGGGGTTCATCATCTCGAAGTAGGACATGTCGGGGTGGAGGTTGAGGGCGAATCCGTGCATCGTGACGCGGCGCGAAACCCGTATGCCGATCGCAGCGACCTTCCCCTTCTCCGTCCACACCCCGGTCAGGCCATCCTCCCGCCAGCCGGTGACGCCGAAGTCGGAAAGGGCCCGGATGATCACCTCTTCGACTCTCCGGACGTACGGGACGATCTGCTTGGGGTCGTCGAGGGCGATGATCGGGTACCCGACCAGCTGACCGGGCCCGTGGAAGGTGATGTCTCCCCCCCGGTCGACATGATGGACCTCGGCGCCCTTGTCGTGGGCTCCACCCATGCCCACCAGGAGATTCGACGAGTCACCGTTGCGCCCGATGGTGAACACCGGGGGATGCTCGAGCAACAACAGGTAATCGTCCGACGTCCGCCCCTTGGCCCGCCCTTCGTGGAGGGCGCGCTGCAGGTCCCACGCCTCCGTATATGGGAGACGACCGAGCCAGCGTGTTCGAAGCAGCGTCACGCCAGCTCTTGCTCCCAATCCCAGGTCTCGATGTTCTCCTTGATCCGCTTGAGAAACAGCACTGCCGTAGAGCCATCGAATGCGCGGTGGTCCCAAGACAGACCGAGGTATCCGATGTGACGGATCGCAATCACGTCCTGGCCGTCTGCCGACGTGACGACTGTCGGTCGTTTGCTGACGGTGTCGGTCGACAGAATCGCCACGTTGGGAACGTTGATGATCGGCGCCGACATGAACGACCCGAACGGACCGGGGTTCGTAATCGTGAACGTGGATCCCGACAGGTCGTCGATGCCGAGCTTGCCCTCCCGCCCTTTGACGGCGAGATCGGCGATCTCTCGGGCGATGCCCACGAGACGAAGACCGTCGGCGTTTCGAACCCTCGCCACCACTAGACCCTTCTGATCGAGGTCGATGGCGATGCCGAGGTCGACCTTCTTGTGGAAGGTCGCGGTCTTCTCCTCGAGGTCGAATGAGCTGTTGACCACGGGGTATGCCTTCAATGCGTCGATAACGGCTCGCGAGATGAACGGCAGATAGGTGAGCGAGAACCCCTCCTCCTGCTTGAACTCGCCCTTGTGAGACTGCCGCACTCTCTCCACACGCTCGAAATCGACCTCCACCGAAGTCCAGACGTGTGCCGCGGTCTGCTTGGCCCTGACGTTGTTCTCGGCGATGCGGACCCGGAGTCGATCGAGCTCGACGACCTCTGAGCCGCTGGGCTCCGGCTCGGCCGCGACGGCTCGCTCCTCGGCAGCCTCTTCCTCGACGCCCGGCTCCTCGGTCGGCGCCTCGGTCTCGGCGGGGGTCGGTTCGGGTGCTGCGACAGTCGGTTCAGGCGCCTTCTCCGGCTCGGGGTGCACCGCGCGGTCCGGCGCACCGGTTTCGATGAAGGCCTCGACGTCTTTACGTGTGACCCGCCCACCCTGACCGCTGCCTGTTATCTGGCTCACGTCGAGGTCGTTCTCACGGATGAGCTTTCGAACCACGGGCGACAACAGCATCGGCTCTTTCTCGACCTGGGATGGCTCGGCGAAAAAGGCGTCGACCTCGTCATCCGACATGGGCGAGCGATCCGCCTCGCCTGCTACGAAACCCTCGTCCGGCCCCGACGGCGTCTCGGTGGCCGGATGGAGACCCTCGGCAACATCTCGGGTCATCTCCTCGGGATGAGCGTCGTCCGATGTCTCGACGTCGGCTCGGGTCACCTCACCGGGCTCTTCGGTCTGGTCGTCCGACGACGGTGCGACCTCATCGGCGTTCCCGATCACCACGAGCTGGGACCCGACTTCCACGGTCTCACCTTCGGGCACGAGGATCTCCAGGATCGTCCCCGCCACCGGTGAGGGGACCTCGGTGTCGACTTTGTCGGTCGAGATCTCGACGAGGACCTCGTCCTCTGCGATGGTGTCGCCAACCTCCTTGGCCCACTTCAGGATCGTCCCTTCCGTGACCGTCTCCCCCAACTGGGGCATGGATACCGTTGTGGCCAAAGCTTCCTCCTAAGAAATGCGTTCACTGATCGATGGTGGGCGTCGCAGGAGATCCAGCAGGATCTCGACGTCCGGGTTGCCGCATAATCTCATTACCCAACCACCTTTCTAATGCAGGCTCTTCCCTGCGGCTGCCATCAACGTCTCGCCAATGGTCTCGGAGAGAGTCGGGTGGGCGTGGATGAAAGCAGCGGCCTCCGCGGGCAGGGCTTCCCATCCCACGGCGTACATCAATTCGTGGATCATCTCTCCCGCCTGTGGGCCTACGACACTGGCCCCGACGATGGGCCCGTCCTTCAACGCCACGACCTTGGCGTGGCCCTGGTTCTGACCGATGATGATTGCGCGCCCGACGCCGTTGAACGCATGCTTCGTCGTTTCGACCTCGAGACCTCGCTCGTCGGCTTGCTGTGCGGTCATGCCCACTTCAGCGACCTCCGGGTGCGTGTAGGTGACCCGGGGTATCGCTTCGTAGTTGACCGGCTGCGTCTCACCGGTGGCGATGTGAGTCACGGCCGCGATCCCCTCGGCGAATCCGACGTGGGCCAACTGTGGGGTCCCGGCGACGATGTCGCCCACCGCGTAGACACCGGGCTCGGCCGTCGCCATCGTCGTCGGGTCCACCGTGACGAAACCGCGGTCCATCTCGATCTGCGTCCTCTCGATGCCCACCCCCTCGGTATTAGGCCCTCGACCAACCGACACCAGGGCGACATCGACCTCGACCCGGTCCCCACCTGCGCTGACCACGACGTGCTCACCCACCTCGGCGGGTTCCACTCCAACCCCGAGGTGGAACTTGACACCACGTTTCTGCAGTTGGCGCTGCAGCATCTTGGCGGTCTCCGGGTCCGTGCCGGGCACGATCTGGTCCATCATCTCGAAGACATGCACCTCCGAGCCCACATCGACGAGAAACGATGCGAACTCGCATCCGATGACTCCCCCGCCGATCACGGCCACCCTTCGTGGCTGCGTGTCCCAGTCGAGGGCGTGATCCGAGGTGACGATCTTGCTCCCATCGATCGCGTAGCCCGGGATGGTGCGGGCGTGCGACCCGGTCGCCAGGATGATCGCATTCCCCTCGATCGTGCGCGCTGCCCCGTCGCCGGCAACCTCGACTCGTCCCGACCCGGCCAGCTCGCCGAACCCGGTGACGACCTCCACTCCCCGCTGCTTCAGGAGCCCACCCAACCCGCGCACCAGGCCCTCCACGGTTTGGTTCTTTCGGGCCAGAGCGGCTTGCCAATCGAGCTCGGGTTGGCTGGCATTCACACCGAACTCGGCCGCATGCGCCACGGTGGAGTAGACATCGGCGATGTGAAGCCACTGCTTGGCAGGGATGCAACCCCGGATTAGACAGGTCCCGCCAGGGCGCTCCTTCTCGACCAGAGCGACGTCGAGACCGAAATTGTGGGCATATAGCGCCGCTGCGTACCCACCCGGGCCGCCACCGACTATGACTATGTCTCGCGCTTGGTCCGCCAAATCCGACCTTTCGTGTTCGAGAGGGTGAGCCTAGTGAGCAGGCGAATTACCCTCGGCGCCCGATGCAAACCCGCGTGCTCCTGATCGCCTCGGCTCTCCTGGCCCTCATCATCCTCGTCGCCGGGGGCATCTGGCTGATACGTCTGCTGACATGACCGAGCGCCTTCGCTTGACGACCACGGATGGGGAAACGCTCGAGGCTCGTGTTGATTCCCCTCCCGAGCCCGAGCGCTTCACGGTCTTCTGCCATCCTCATCCCCTGCAGGGCGGCTCCATGAACGCTCCGCTGATGATCGCGGTGGCCAACCGTCTGGTGGAGCGGGGCCATGGCGTCCTCCGCTTCAACTTTCGTGGCACCGGGGCCAGCACCGGGGCTCACGACAATGGTGACGCCGAGCTCAGCGATGTTGGCGCAGCCATGACGGAAGCGGCCAGTCGTGGAGTCCCCCTGGGCATCGCCGGGTGGTCCTTCGGAGCTTTGACGGCTCTGCGCTGGCTCGCCGAGAGAGGAGAGACCATCCCCTACGCCGGGATCGCACCGGCCACCGCTTCACTGCCTGAGAAGCTCCCCCCGGGGCCGAAGCGAATCATCCTCGGCACCCGCGAGCAGGTGATCGACTCCAAGGTGTTGATGGAGTATGCCGACGAACAGGCGATCGACCTGGTCCTGACTGCCGGAGATCATTTCTTCCACGGACGGGGCACGCACATCGGTGACCTGGTGGGGCAGGCTCTCGAGGATGGCTGACGACCGGCTGATCCAAAACGGCTCCGCTGGCGTCGAACGTTTCCAGAACTACGCTGACCGACCATGAAGAAGGCCCTGATCACAGGAATCACCGGCCAGGATGGTTCTCACTTGACAGAACTCCTGCTCGACAAGGACTACGAAGTCCACGGCATCATCAGGAGGGCTTCGACGTTCAACACCGACCGGATCGACCACATCTACCGAGACCCACACGAGTCAGATGTCAGGATGTTCCTCCACTACGGCGATCTCACCGACGGATCACAGATCGCACGGGCCATCCGGACCATCGAACCGGACGAGATCTACAACCTGGGGGCGCAGTCGCACGTCGCCGTGTCGTTCCAGCAACCCGAATACACCGGTGATGTCGACGGTCTTGGTGTGATCCGGCTCCTCGAGGCGATCAGAGAGGCAGACATCGACGTCCGGCTCTACCAGGCGGGCACATCGGAGATGTTCGGCGCCTCCCCCCCGCCTCAGAGCGAATCGACCCGGTTTCGGCCGAGATCTCCATATGCGGCCGCCAAGGTCTATGCCCACTGGCTGGTTACGAATTACCGGGAGGCCTACGACTTGTTCGCGGTCAACGGGATCCTCTTCAACCATGAAGGGGAGCGCAGGGGTGAGACGTTCGTGAGCCGAAAGATCACTCAGGCGGTCGCCGCCATCGTCTCCGGGAGACAGTCCCATCTCTACCTGGGCAATCTCGACGCCAAGCGCGACTGGGGTTACGCCAAGGACTATGTGAGGGCGATGTGGATGATGCTCCAACAGGACGAGCCCGACGACTACGTCATCGGCACCGAGCAGAGCCAGACCGTTCGCGAGTTCTGCCGGGAGTCGTTCGCGCGGGTAGGGCTCGACTGGGAGCCATTCGTCAAGATCGACCCGGCATATTTTCGCCCCACCGAGGTCGAGTTCCTCCAGGCCGACACCACCAAGGCGCGCACGCAACTCGGCTGGAAGCCCGAGACGAGTTTCGCCGAGCTCGTGACCCTCATGGTCGCCTCAGATCTAGACGACGTAGGTCTCTCGATGGAGAAGGCCCGAGAGATGGCCGCCGAGCGTTTCCCGGGCCGGACGCTCTCCTGATGCAGGCTCCTGAGAGGATTTTGAAGGGGAAGAAGGTCTGGGTGGCGGGTCACACCGGCATGGTGGGCAGCGCCCTGGTTCGACGTCTCGAAGACGAGGACATCGCGCAGTTGATCACCGCACCGAGCTCCTCGGTAGACCTGTCCCGACAGGACGAGACCGAGCGCTTCGTCGCCGAGAACCAGCCGGATGTGGGCATCATCGCCGCGGCCCGTGTCGGGGGCATCAACGCCAATCGCAACGCCCAGGCCGACTTCCTCTACGAGAACCTCATGATCGCCGCCAACTGTCTCAGGGCCTGTCAGATGGCCCGTGTCGAGAAGGTGGCTGTGCTCGGCTCGTCCTGCATCTACCCTGCGGAAGCGTCGCAGCCCATGAAGGAGGAGTACCTGCTCACTGGTCCGCTAGAAGCCACGAACGAGGGATACGCCGTCGCCAAGATCGCCGGTCTCGAATACGGGAAGATGCTTCGTCGCCAGTACGGCGTGGACGTGATCTCCCTCATGCCCACCAACCTGTACGGGCCGGGAGACAACTACGACCTCGAGACCTCTCATGTCCTCCCGGCGTTGATCCGGAAAACCCATGAGGCGAAGTCGACCGGAGAGACGATTCTGACGTTGTGGGGCAGCGGGCAGCCACGACGAGAATTCCTCCACGTCGACGATCTCGCCGACGCCGTTATCTTCGCCCTCGGGCACTACTCGGGGGAGGAGCATCTCAATGTCGGCACGGGGACCGACGTCTCGATCATGGAGTTGGCCCGGATCATCGGCGGGGTGATTGGCTGGGAGGGCGAGTACGAGTTCGATCGAACGATGCCCGACGGTGTCATGCGAAAGCTGCTCGACGTGGGAAAGCTGCGCGATCTCGGGTGGCAGGCGACGATCCCCCTGGCTCGAGGGGTCGAGATGACGTACCAGAGCTTCCTCGAAGAGCAGGCCGAGCGCAGCCTCAGGAGTTGAGGTTCAGTCGACGGGGCGAAAACCGCGATTCGCCGCCTCGGACAAGCTGTCGGGGGCAAAGGACTGGACCAGCTTGCGGTTCACCAGGTCGTCCTGGTCCAGACGCTCCTCGAGCGCCGTGAACTGCTCGGGCTCGTCACAGTCATAGACCCGCATCGAGTCGCGCGTGCCGACGAACCGAAAACTCTCGAAACGCGACAGCCGGCTCATTCGACATCGTCCTCCTCGATGCCGGTAGAGACCTCCGCTGAGCACATCGGGCAGGTGACGTTCGGAACCATCCCGACGATGAAACTGAAGCCGCATTCGGGGCATTCGATCTTGGGCATGGGCTGCTCCGGCTGAGGTGGCGGCTGAGTCTGGGGACCCCCGCCACCGGGGACGACCCCCGGCGCCGCCGGATAGCCACCCATGCTTCCAGGCGTCGGTGGCGGGGCGGCTTCCTCTGGGGGCGGGGCGCCACCTGAGTTATCCCTGACGACATTTACCGAACCGCAGACGGGGCAGGCGAAACGCCCGGCCCCGGCAACTTCGAACTGAGTGCGGCATGCGCCACAACGAACCCTCATTCCTCTTCTCCTACTGGATCTCCGACCGCCCCGATGGCTACCAGGTAGTCAGCCTCGAGACGGAGCACTTCTGCAATCTGCTCTTGAGAGTAGGACACACCGTGTTTGACGTGAATCTGCTCGGTGATGTATTCCACCGAGAGCTCGTGGCCCCCGGCAACCGTCTCGACGGGATTGCTCCTGTCCGCCTGGGCGAGACCCTGGAGATAGAAGACTTCCCATTCCAGGATCCGACGGACGTCGGCGTTCCGGAGGCCGGAGCCCTCGGGCAGACGCTCGGCGACGTGTTTGACGGCATCGTTTACCACGTATTCGAGTGGCTCATACGACGGCCTCCGCCTCGCCTCTTGCCAGACCATCAGCGCCACTATCACCAGGAGGACCCCTATGAGC
>JBAPYG010000015.1:0-2688 GCA_049284615.1 Acidimicrobiia bacterium | reverse complement strand
GGGACAGACACGCCGCCCGCAACGCCCTCCTCCCCGTGGTCACCTCCTTCATCTTGGGCCTCGCGTTCATCATCGGCGGGGGTGTCGTCACCGAGACGATCTTCGGATGGCCGGGAATGGGGTCTCTCCTCCTCAACGCAACCGTCATCGAGGACGTCCCGTTGGCTACGGGAGCACTCGGATTCATCGGAGTCCTGGCCCTGATGGCGCATCTCTTGGTCGACATCCTCTACAGCGTTCTCGACCCTCGAGTGCGAATCCAGACCGGGAGCTAGGAGGAACACATGGTCATCAAGGATCAAGACCCGACCGACGTCCTCGAACCGACTCTGGACGAGACTGCAGGCGTGTCCGTAGGGGAGGGAGAAGCCCTGCCCGAGTCGCTCTGGAGGGTGCGCTGGCGTCTCGGCTGGACCGGCTTCAAGAAGAACTGGGCCCTGTTCTCCGAGAACAAGATCGGTGTCTTCGGTCTCGTAATCATCGGCATATTCGCCCTGATGGCCATCGCATACCCCGTGTTCAGGGCGATCGGCCCCTGGCAGGACGACAGCATCTACAACCCCGTCATCGGATACGACGCGGTGGTCGCCGAGTTCACGATCGTTCCCACCGAGGCCGACGTGACCGACCCCGAGACCCAGATGGACGCCATCACGGCCCAGTTGTGGTGTTTCGGGGCCCTGCCCGGCGACACGTGTGAGGTCCCGCAGGTGCCTTCGCCTCCGGATGGGAGCCACTGGCTGGGGACCGACCCATTGGGGCGTGACATCGCCAGCCAACTGACCTACAGCACCAGGGCGGCGTTCTTCCTGGGGACGGTGGCGGCGGTGGTGACCGTGGTGGTGGCGACGACCGTCGGCTCGATAGCCGCCTTCTACGGTGGCTGGCTCGACAACTTCTTGATGCGTCTCGCCGACCTCGTCTTGTTGATGCCGCTCATCCCCATACTGATCGTCGTGTCGGGACTGTTCACGGTGACGATGCCCCTGCTCGGGATCCTCATCGGCATCCTGTCCGGATTCGGGGGAACTGCGATCGTCCTCAAGTCGCAGGCCCTTTCGGTGAAGGTGAAGCCCTTCATAGATGCCGCCCGAGTGTCCGGGGGGTCCAACATGCACCTCATCCTCAAGCACGTCATACCCAATGTGCTGCCCCTCAGCTTCCTGTACATGATGTTCACGGTCACAGAGGCGGTCAGCCTGGAGGCCACTCTCTCGTTCTTCGGCCTCATCGAAGCTCCGATGACGTGGGGCATCATGCTCAGCACTGCCCAGACCCAAGGCTATCTGCGGAGTGGCCTCGAGTTCTGGTGGCTGCTCATCCCGGCCGGTCTCGCCGTCTCACTCCTCGCTGCCGGATTCTTCTTCGCCGGGCGGGCCATGGACGAGGTCATCAACCCCAGGCTCAGAGCGCAATGACGGGCACACGCATCGAAGGAGCCGAGGGCAGTCTCGGCTCCGCCGGCTCGCACGATGAGAGCCCCATCCTCGAGGTGAGCAACCTCATCATGAACTACGAGACCAAGGGCGGGATGGTCTCCGCCGTCGAGGACGTCTCATTCACCCTGCCGCGGGGCTCCAGCCTGGGTCTCGTGGGGGAGTCCGGGTGCGGGAAGACGTCGATCGCACTCACCCTGATGCAGCTGACTGCCAGCAATGCCAGGGTCCTCAACGGCGAGGTGAAGCTCGACGGTGAGAACCTGCTGGATCTCAAGCCGGAAGAGATGCGAAAACGTCGCTGGACCGACGTCTCGATGGTGTTCCAGGGCGCCATGAACTCGTGGAACCCGGTCTACACGGTCGGGGAGCAGATCAGGGAGACCATGGACATCCACTGGAGCCCCAAGCCGACCGCGGCGGAGGCAAGGGCGAAGACCGAGGAGCTGTTCAACCTGGTCGGCATCAACCCCGAGATGATCGACCGCTACCCGCACGAGTTCTCCGGCGGGATGAAACAGCGAGCGGTCATCGCCATGGCGCTGGCGTGCGACCCGAAGCTGATAATCGCCGACGAGCCCACCACCGCCCTCGACGTCATCGTCCAGGAGCAGATCCTCGAGGAATTGCGCAAGATCCAGCACGACCTGGGGATGTCGATCATCTACATCTCCCACGACATCGCCGTGATCGCCGAGATCACCGATCTCATCGGGGTCATGTACGCCGGGAAACTGGTCGAGATGGGGTCCACCAGGGACATCTTTGCCAACCCTCGCCATCCGTACACCTGGCTCATCCTGTCCTCGACCCCCTCCATCACCGGGCCACGGCGGGTGCTCGCCCCATTGGAGGGTGAGCCTCCCAACCTCCTCGACCCCCCGTCTGGCTGCCGTTTTCACCCCAGGTGCCCCTTCGCCACCCAGCAATGCATCGACGAGGAGCCGCGACTGACCGAGATCGGCGACGACCACACGATCGCCTGCTGGAACCACGAGCAGGTGCCGGTGACCCTGGCCAAGGTGGAGGCATGACGACCGAGGCCACACCCCGACCCACGGCCACGGCCGACCGCAGGACCCGGGTGCGGGTCGACGACCTGGAGAAGCTGTTCCCTATCTCCCGTGGCATGTTCCGCAAGCCCGTCGACTTCGTCCACGCGGTGGATGGCGTGAGCTTCGAGATCGAAGCAGGCAAGTCCTTGGGCCTCGTCGGTGAGTCCGGTTGTGGGAAGACGACCACGGGCCGGATG
>JBAPYG010000014.1:0-12571 GCA_049284615.1 Acidimicrobiia bacterium | reverse complement strand
CACGAGTTGACCAGGACCGTTCTGCAACGCTACAGCAAGGACACAGCCCGTCTCCGTCTCGACATCGCCGGGTACGCGGAGCGAAGACGGAAAGCGCTTTCGATCTACGCCGAACAGTTGATCGACCAACTGATGTCCGAGGGTGGCGAGATCATGCTGGAGCCCATGAGCCCCGCCGATCGCAAGGTCATCCACGATGTGGCCGGTGAGCACGAGGGCGTGACCTCGTATTCGGAGGGTGAGCCACCGAGACGTTTCGTGGTCCTTTCCCGGGTGGATGGCTCCGAAGAGGAATAGCGAACGGTTCTCACGACGTTTGGTAGCCCGACCCCCTTTGGGTCGGGCTACTTTTTGTTTCACGTGGAACACCTCAAGTTGGCAAGCGCCTACGCCGAGATCGAGCTCGACCCCGGGCAGCTCTCCAAGTTCCTGCGTCTACGTGACTGGCTGACCGATGAGGGTGTCCGCTCCGGAGGGATCGGACCGGGAGAGGGGGAGCGTCTGGAACGTCGGCATCTCGCCGATTCACTTCTCTTTGCCACGGCCATACCAAGGACGACGAGGAGGATCTGGGATCTGGGCACCGGAGTCGGTCTTCCCGGTGTCCCCCTGGCCATCGCCCTGCCGGAGGTGGAGTTCAGACTCCTTGATCGCTCGGGTCGGCGTATCGATCTGCTCCGGCGTTTGATCCGCATCCTCGACCTCGAGAATTGTCAAGTGGAACAGGCCGAAATCAAAGATCTGCGACCCGCTGTGGAATGCATCGTCTCCCGGGCGAGTCTTCCCCCAGACGATCTCGGAGACGTGTGTCGACGTCTTCTCCTCCCCGGCGGTGTGGCGGTCACCGGTGGTTCGTGGACGGAGCGACCCCACCATGATGGTTGGGAGACCGCAGAAATCCCGGCGCATGTGCTTGACCAGACGGTGTGGCTCCTTATCATGCGGCGCGAATGAGCAAGCCCACCGTGGTCGCCTTCGCCAACCAGAAGGGTGGTGTCGGAAAATCGACCACAGCCATCAATCTGGCTGCTTCTCTGGCGTTTCAGAAGCAACGCGTCCTTCTCATCGATCTCGACCCCCAGGGAAATGCCACCAGTGGTCTCGGCATCGATCGAGGTTCGATCGAAGTTTCCATATATGACGTCCTCCTCAAGGAGTCGGCCCTCGAGGACGCCATCGAGCCTACGTCTGTCCTCAATCTCTTCGTGGTTCCTGCCACCATCGATCTCGCCGGGTCCGAGATCGAGTTGGTGTCCATGTTTTCACGTGAAACACGTCTGCGTGGGGCCATCGAGGAGATGGAAGACGATTTCGATCTGGTTTTGATCGACTGCCCACCTTCCCTGGGGCTCCTGACGGTCAACGCCCTGACCGCGGCCGATGAGGTGCTGATCCCGATCCAATGTGAGTACTACGCACTGGAGGGTCTGAGTCAGCTACTCAAGAATGTCGAACTGGTCTCGGCCAACCTGAACCCGAGCCTGAAGGTTGGCGGTGTGGTGCTCACAATGTATGACGGCAGAACCAAGTTGTCCAAGGAAGTGGCCGACCAGGTGAGAGACTACTTTGGTGATGTCGCGTTTCGCACCGTGATCCCGCGTTCGGTGCGGCTCTCAGAAGCCCCATCGTACGGTGAGCCCATTGAAGCATTCGATCCGATGAGTCGGGGGGCTATCGCATATCGGCAGTTGGGACGCGAATTCCTGGAACGACATGATTAGGAGCCATCTCACGTGACGACGAAGAGAAAGCCAGGTCTGGGACGTGGGCTCGAGGCCTTGATCCCCACCGAAACGGATAGAGCCGAGCAGACCACGTTTCTGGACATACCCGTCGATGACATCAAGCCAAATCCAGACCAGCCACGGAGTCGGTTCGATGATGAGGCTCTGTCGGAACTGGCGGCGTCGATCATCGAGGTCGGCGTGCTACAGCCAGTGGTGGTCGCCCGTGACGACGAGGGCAATCACTATCTGATAGCCGGCGAGCGGAGATGGCGGGCGGCCCGCAAGGCCGGTCTGACCACCATCCCCGCCGTGGTCCGCGGTGTGACGGGCGACTCGACTCTCGTCGAGGCCCTGGTCGAGAATGTCCAGCGGCTCGACCTGACCCCACTCGAGGAAGCCCATGCCTATCGCCAACTCCTGGAAAATACTGGAATGAATCAGGAGCAGATCGCCGACAGGGTCGGGAAGTCACGTCCCGCGATCTCCAACACCCTTCGTCTCCTCCAGCTCCCCGGCCCGGTCCAGGCCATGATCGACCGTGGGACCCTCAGCGCCGGTCATGCCCGCGCCCTACTCGGGTTGGAGGACGACAAGTACGCGGTCTACCTCGCCGAGAAGGCCGGCAGTGAGGGGTGGAGTGTGCGTCAGGTCGAGGAGGCAGTGCGAGACAGGAAGGCGATGACGCGCCCCGCCGCGGCCAGGTCTGTCACTCAGGTGCGTCCCGTGGAGATCATCGAGTTGGAGAAGAGACTGGCCGACCATCTCGGGTCGAAGGTCAAGATCGACTATCGGAACGAGAAGGGCAAGGTCGAGATCAGATTCGCCTCACTCGAGGACCTGGAGCGGATCTACCGCATCATCTCCTGATCAACGGGCGACGGCGAAGAACTGGGCAAGTCCCTCGGCCACGGCGAGACCGCTCTTCTCGTCGAGATTGCGCAGTGCGACCACGGCTGCGGGGGCCCTCGTCTCCTTGAGCATCGCACTGGCCCGACCCTCGACCCTGCCCCCGACGGTGAGGGCGATGGCATTGGCAAGCTCCTCACCGGCGCGGGATGAGCTGTGCTCGGATGCGAAGTAGTAGACGGCGTCGTCTCCGTCACGGTTGATGCGAAAAGCGACGATGAGATCGGAGCCGACCCGATTTGCCCTCCGGGCGCGGAGACGCTCTGGAAGCGTGATGTCACTGCTCCTGGACATGACGGGGACGCCGCCGGCATCTTGGATGGCCAACGCGGCGGCCGAAGCCGCGTCCCACGCGGCCTGAGCCTCGTCGGGATCGCGACAGTCGGCGTCGAGGAATATCCGGGTGCCGGCCATGGTGCCAGGCAGCATTCGCAGCCACTCCCGCTCCCTGATGGCCTGACGGCCCTCTCTCATCTCACCCCTGGTGACCAGGTGGATCTCGGTGACGACCTCCGGACCTACCCTTCCATCTTCTGCCAGGTGGCGGTTGTGCTGGAAGTCGATCACGGCGTGCTCGGTCTCGGGCCCGTAGATGCCATCGACCTTGCCTGAGTCGAAACCCAACGAGTTGAGCCTGGACTGCAGTTCGGCCACATCCTCACCCCGGATCATCGGTCGTCTCATGAAGATGATGCGATCGCCGAGGCGGTAGCCCGCCTCGTAGAGGCTGCGCCAGGTGTCGGGGCCGACGATCCCGTCGGCATCGAGACCCTTGGCCTTCTGAAAGCCGATGACCGCGGTTTTCGTGCCCTCACCGAATCGGGCACGGACGTCGTGGGTCGACTCGAAACCGAGTGCCGCCAGACGATCCTGGATATCGCGGACCGCGGGGCCCTCGTCACCGACCCGGTACAGACGCATGAGTCACCGAGTGTATCGGCAGGATCCCCTCTAACTCAGACGGCTGTGCTCTCCCGGTGACGCCGAGACGTGTCGAATAGAGCCGACCGGCGGTTCGAGGAGCCCGGCCCCTCGAGGTCGGCCGGTCATCGATTCAGACGAACTCGGCGAGCTCGGTGAGGAGTTTGTGCTTCGGGGCGGCGCCGACGATGCGCTTCTTCTCGACGCCATCCTTGAACAGGATCAAGGTCGGGATGCTCATCACGTCGTGGGCCCCGGCGGTCTGGGGGTTGTGATCCACGTTGAGTTTGCCGATGTCGAAACCGTCCTGCTCGTCGGCGAGCTCTTCGAGAACGGGAGCGATCACACGACATGGTCCACACCACTCTGCCCAGAAGTCGACGAGAATGGGCTTGTCCCCACTTATGGCGTCGTTGAAGACGCCGTCGTTCAGAGTTGTGATTTCAGCCATTGTCTCTCCTTTGATCCATTTGCTCGAACCTGAAACCGACCCGGATCATTCCTGATCGGCGAGCCATCTCTCGGCGTCGATGGCGGCCATGCACCCGGTGCCAGCCGCGGTGACCGCTTGGCGATAGGTGTGGTCGGCGACATCGCCGGCGGCGAAGACACCTTCCACCGACGTCCTCGTGCCACCGTTGCTACCGGCGATCAGATAGCCGTTGGCGTCGAGCTCGAGCTGACTCACGAACAGGTCGGTCGTAGGCTTGTGGCCGATCGCGACGAAGACCCCGTCGGTCGCATAATCCCTCGTCGACCCGTCGGTGGTGTTCTCGAGAGTCACCGAGTCGACTGTGTCTTCACCGTGGATCTCGGTCACCACGGTGTTCCAGAGAACCTCGACTTTGGGATGCTCGAGCACCCGCGCCGCCATGATCTTCGAGGCGCGAAACTCGTCGCGTCGATGGACCACGGTCACCTTCGAGGCGAACTTGGTGAGGAAGAGTGCCTCCTCCATGGCGGTGTCGCCACCACCCACGACCACCAGCTCCTGGTCGCGGAAGAAGAAGCCGTCACAGGTGGCGCAGGCCGACACTCCCTTGCCGGTGAGAGCTTGCTCTCCGGGGATCCCCAGCCACTTGGCCTCGGCGCCGGTTGCGACGATCACTGCGTCGGCCGTGTACTCGTCGGCGCCGACGTCGACCTTGAAAGGGCGTGAGCCGAAATCGACGCTGGTGACGTCGACCTGACGCATTCGGGCGCCGAACCGCTCGGCTTGCTTGCGGAACTGGTCCATCAGCTCCGGGCCCATGATCCCATCGGGGAAGCCCGGGTAGTTCTCGACATCGGTCGTGATCATCAGTTGACCGCCCGCGGCGAGACCCTCGAAGACGAGCGGATTGAGATCGGCTCTCGCCGAGTACAGCGCGGCGGTGAGCCCGGCCGGGCCCGACCCGATGATGATCAGCTTCTCATGTGTCATCTCTAGACCTCTTGAACCAAAGTACGCCGCCGGTGACGCCCAGCACCACCCCGAATACCGCAAATGCCCCTGCTGTCGTCAGCGGGATCTCCAAAGCCCCGAAGATCGTCCAGATCAGGAAGACCACAGCCGTCAACGCCAAAGCCGCGGCGAGGATTCCCAATCCGGTGAGCTTGATGGCCTTGGAGACCCTGTCGACGGTCAGGGCCCGTATCCGGGTCGCGACTTGTTCGAGGAAGTCGGCGAACCTCGTGGCGTACTCGTGCATCGCCCAGGAGGTTAGTTGTGGCGTGTCGAAATCCCGATGCGGTCATCGGTCGATGAGGATGAGGGCACACGTGAGCAGGTCCACGAACGCGATCGGAGCCTCCTCGACGTCGGCACCCTCGGGCATCGCTGCGATGTAAGGCGAAGCAACCTCGGGGATCTCTTCGCCCTCGACGTCGGGGAGCGGTGCCGGATAGGTTCCCACGACGGAATAGCCATCCAGTCCCGACTCGTCGAGGCACGCCTGTGGGTCCGATCGAGGGGCCTCCCCGTCGGATTGATCGACATCGGCTGCGACTTCCTCCCGGATCCTGTCGGCCTCGGCGGCGTAGTAGGCCTCGTCACTCGAACTGAGCTCAGCGGCGGTGTCCTCGGTCACGCTGTCGCCTCCGCCCTCATCGGCGGCCTCGGTGGTGACCGAAGCCCCGTCGTCTCCGTCGGCGGTGTCTGGTGTGTCCGCGCCGGCCAACGCTCCTCCCTCGGTGGCGTCCGTGGCTGCCGCGGTCGTGGACGTGGAGATGAATTCCGCTGCCTCGGTGGCGCTGTCATCGGACGATCCCGATTGATTTATCACGGCGACCACACCCACGACGACCAACAGCCCGGCGGCGACCGGCGCCCATAGGTAGTACCAGGGGGTCGAGACCGCAGGTGCCGGGGCCCTGAGCTCGGTCCAGAGATCGCGACGCATGGTCGATCGCTCGGAGTCGGTGAGCGAGGTGGTGCCGACGGTGGAGAGAGCGGAATAGGCAATCATCTGTGCCTCGTACTCGGCCCGGAACCCCGGGGCGGAATCGATTAGGGCGCGAGCTTCGGTCTCGTCGTCGAGCCGTCCCTCGACGAGAGCAGCGATCAGCTCGAGCTCGTAATCACGCATGCGGTCTCTTTGATGCTCTCATCACACCGTTTGGTTCCCCAACTCCTTGGCCAAGAGACGTCTCCCGCGAAACACACGCGACTTGATCGTCCCCACGGGCACACCCAGGATCTCGGCAACGTCGGGCAGAGCCATGCCCTCGATGTCGGCCAACACGACGGCCGACCTGAAATCTCGAGGTATGGCGGCGAGAGCCTCCTGGATCTCAGGTCGGATGCCGGCGGCATCGACGGCGTCCTGAGCCGAGAAATCCGCCGGGTCGACATGATCAGGGATCGGATCGGCCCGTCTTCGCTTCTGCTTGCGCAGCTGGTCGTAACAGGTGTTGACCGCGATCCGATAGATCCACGTGCCCAGTGCCGAGTCGCCTTTGAACTGGCCCGCCTTCCGAAAGGTCGTCAGGAATGTCTCCTGCGTCGCGTCCAGAGCTTGGTCACGATCCCCCATGATGCGAAGGCACACCGAGAAGACGCGATCCTCGTGCCTACGCATGATCTCGTTGAACGCGTCATGGTCCCCGTCGACGACGCGCCGAAGTAGCTCGCTGTCCTGGGCTGCGGTCGTCACGGGAGGAAGCGTAATTCCGCAATCGAGGACTGATATGTCCCGTCGTCTTGGGCGGAGAGCGCGGTGAGCCAGATCAACCAGAAGCCGTCGGTGCGCGGGGGCAAAGCGATGGCCGTCGCTCCCGGGGTAGCGTTCGCGCCCGCGATTCGCTCCCACAGCACAGGGTCGTCGAGCAGCTCGTCGGACCAGTACACCTCGATCACCGACCCATCGCTCAGCCCCACGACCTGGAGTTGGCCGGGGGTGCCCTGGACTCGAACCGTGACTCCAACGCCTGGCTTGAGCGCGCCCAGCGGGTCTAGATAGCGTTCGGTCTGCCAGTCCGACGAGACGTCGCCGTCGAGGAGGTTGGGTACCAGTTGATCGCCCTCCCCGCCTTCGCCGAACGGATCGAAGCTGTTCGGCTGGCCGGCGACGACCCTCCCCGAGCTCAGGGTCGTCGTGACTTGAAGGGGGGCAGAGGTGGTCGGGGCGTGGTCGACGGTGCTGGGAGTAGGAACCACCGGTGAGCTGCCACCGGAGAGGAAGAACCCCACAGCCACCATCCCCACCGCGACGAGTGTGAGGGCCAGGGCCGCGATGAGGAGTCGTTTCGAGGTCGGGCCGGTGTCGGAGCGGGGCTCACGGGGTGTGGGCGCGGCCCGCAGCGCCTGTTCGAGGGCGTGGGCAGTCATGCCTCCCGACTGACCGGACCTGAGGATGCCATCGAGGGCACGGGGTACGCCGTCGACACGCTCGGACGGAGGTGGCCCCCCAGGTGGTGAGCCGGTGAGAGCCGACTCGAGTGCGGCTGCCAATGCCCTCACGTCTCCGTCTGCGTCGGTGAGCCTCGGTCTGCCGAACGCCCCCAATTTCGCCGGGTGAGCCCCCGAGTATGAGATCGCCGAGGTATCGAGCCGACCATGCACCGCCCCGGCCTCGTGCAGGGCCGACAGGGCGCCGGCCAGCCCCGATGCGTTGGGGAGGAAGTCGGGGAGCTCGATCGGTTGGTCGGCTGCGATCCGGTCGGCGACGGTCGCCCCCCCAGTCCACTCCGAGACCGCGTAAGCACCGCCCGCGACCTCGCTGACCGCGAAGACACGCGCCAGATGCGCGTGAGATGGCTTGGCCGCGTCGCTGACCGAGGCGACGAATTGCCTGCGACGCTCCGGTGTCGACTCGGGCCCGAGACTGCGGATGAGAACCGGGCGGTCGAGCGACGTGTCGGTGGCCAACCACTCCTCCAGGTCACCGTCACGCCCGAGACGCACCTCGAGTTTGTAGCGGTCCGGTATCGCGGCTGGCACCGGATCAGTTCAGCAGCTACCCGGCCTCATGACGAAGAACCAACAATTTGGTCCCGGTATGGGTGAAACCACATCTCTCGTACAGGCGTTGGGCACGGTCGTTCACCGACCTGACGTTGAGCACCATCGTTCGCCCGCCGTGGGCCCGTCCCCAGGCGATCGAGGCCGACATGAGTGAGCTTCCGAGGCCTTTCCCACCGTGGTCGGGGTGCACGGCTATCCGGTGGAGGTAGGTGACACCCCATTGCGTGCCCACGATGGCGTATCCCGCCAGCTCGTCCTCGACCCGGGTCGTGAGGAGTGTCGTGGAGCGGTTGGTTTCGTACGCCTCGCTCAACCCGAGGGTGCTCATCTTCCAGAAGCCCTCGAAGGCGGTGGCGTCGAGATGGACGACCTCCTCCCAACGAGGGCTCTTCACAGACGTCACCGCGTGTGTCGGCTCATTCTCGGGCCCCGTCGACAGTGAGCGCTCCATGATCGCCAGCTCGGCGTCCGGCTGGAATCCACTTCGTCGCCAGACGTTGGTCGAATCCGGGTAGAGAGCGGGGGAGTAGACACGCTCGGGCCCCATCTCTTCCAGTCTCCTGGTCACGGCGGTGAGGAACTCAGCACCTCCACGGTCGAGACGCACCATCGGCTCGGGAACTGTTTCGTTCCAGGGACGGGCCCGAGCCCGGAACCAACCGGCGGTGACCGTCACCGGCCCTGGCCAGGTTCCCTCGACACGGATAAGCGGTGCCACCTGTGGGAGAGTATGAAGATGGATGTCGTAGTTGCGAGCCACCCATCGGCACTGCTCCACGACACCGGCCACCGTCATCCGGAGAGGCCGGCTCGTGTCGAGGCCGTGGCCAGGGGGATCGACGATGCCGGTCTGCCCATCCACCGTGTCGTCTCCCCAGCGATCGAGGTCGGCGAGTTGGCCCGGGTCCACGATCACGACTACATCGAGATGATCGAGGCAGTCTGTCGTCAGGGGGGAGGCGCCCTCGACATGGACACCTTCGTCTCGCCGGCATCGTGGGAGGCAGCACTCACCTCCGCCGGTGGTGTCCTGGCCCTGGTCGAGGAGCTGGAGACGCATACCGATGCGACCGGGTTCGCCCTGACCCGCCCGCCGGGCCATCATGCCCTCTCCCGGCGAGCAATGGGCTTCTGTCTCTTCAACAACGTGGCGGTGACCGCAGCTCATCTCCGTGCCCGTGGAGAGAGGGTGGCGGTCCTCGACTGGGACGTGCACCACGGCAATGGGACACAGGCCATGCTCGGGGCCGACCCCGGGGCGCTCTATGTGTCGATCCACCAGGCGGACTTCTACCCGTTCGCCGGTGAGGTCGACGACATCGAATCCGCCGAGGGTGCAGGGACTGTCGTCAACATCCCGCTCCCCGCCGGGACGTCGGGCGATGTCTATCGCCGGGCCTGGTCGGAGCTGGTGATCCCGGTCGTGACCCAGTTCGAGCCGGACTGGGTCGTGGTGAGCGCCGGGTTCGACGCGCATGTCAGCGATCACCTGGCAGACCTTCGTCTCGGCTCGGAAGACTATGGGTGGATGGCATCGCAATTGACTTCGATTCACCCTGTCAATCGCACGATCTTCGCCCTGGAGGGCGGTTACGACCTCGATGCCCTGCGGGAGTCGACCCGCGCCACGCTTCTCGGTCTCGCCGGCCGATCCTTCGTCCCCGACGGTCGCGTGTCACCGCCGAGTGCCGGCCCCGCCCTGGCGCGTGCGGCCAATGCGATCGCGCGTCATTGGGGTGTCTGAGGGCCGAATTCTCTAAACCCGAAGGGGTTTCCGCCGATAAACCTGACCGGAGCTAGGTGAGGTAATTCATCCAATGGACAACAATGTCGACGTCCTGTTGAAACAGGCCGTCCACCACGGCGCCTCCGACATCCATCTCAAGGTGGGCTCGGCGCCAATCGTGCGCATCGACGGCGAGCTTCGACGCCTCGAGGGGTACGAGCCGTTGCGTCCCGCCGACACCCGCGCCTACGCCGAGGCCATGTTCACCGAGAAGGCTGCCCGTGACTTCGAAGAGACCGGCTCCACCGACTTCGCATATGGCCGTCATGAGCTGGGGCGTTTTCGAGCCATGGCATTCCGTCAGCGAGGGTCGGTGTCGCTGGTGCTTCGTCGGGTGGTGCCCGGCTCCCGTTCGTTCTCCGACCTCGGTCTTCCCCAATCGATGGAACGCATCGCCGGTTCCAAGTCCGGTCTCATCCTCGTCACCGGGCCGTCCGGGTCCGGCAAGACCACGACGATGGCCTCGGTCATCGACTGGATCAACTCCAACAAAGGCCGGGCAATCATCACCATTGAGGATCCGATCGAAGTTCTGCACCCGGACAAGCGGTCTGTTGTCGTGCAACGCGAGGTAGGTGTGGACACGGCAGACATGGCTGACGCGATCCGCGCCGCCATGAGACACGACACCGATGTGATCCTCGTATCGGAGATCGCATCGACGGAGGTGGCGAGGGCTGCCATCGACGCCGCCGAGACCGGTCATCTGGTCGTCTCTTCGATGCGCACCAGTGACCCGGCGGACACGGTCAACCGTCTCATCTCGATGTTCCCCGAGTCACAACAGCCGATAGTCCGGGGCCAGCTCGCCGCTCAACTCAAGGCCGTGATCAGCCAGATCCTCGTCGACGCCGGGGAAGCCGGCCAGGTACTCGCCTGCGAGGTGCTGACCAACAACGAGCGGGCACAGGAGTGGATCATCGGGCGTGAGGAGCCCTCGTTCCTGATCGAGGTCATCAAAGAGAGCGGCTTCCACGGCATGCAGACCTTCGACCAGGCCCTGCTCAACCATGTTCTCGGTGGCGCGGTCCCCATCGAGTCCGTCCTTCCCTTCGTGCGTAACACGCACGAGGTGAGGGCCAAGGCGCTCGCCGCCGGAATCTCCGTCTGACCACCGCGCGGGGGAGTCCCTCCCGCACCGATAACCTGACTCTCCGTGATCCCCCCGCGGCTCGAGTTCCTGACACGTCCCGATTTGCCGCCTGCCCAGTTGGCGGCGGTGTTCGGCGACGCCGGCGAGGAGATCTACTTGGTCGGTGGTTCGGTGCGCGACGCATTCTTGGAGCGGGAACTCGAAGACTTCGACTTCGCCACGCGGGCGCGACCCGACCGGGTCAAGGAGTTGCTCGAGCCCTGGGCAGATGTCGTCTACGACGTGGGCGCCCGGTTCGGGACAGTCGCCGCGCGACGCGACGGCAAGACGGTGGAGGTCACCACATATCGCAGCGAGGTGTACCGCGACGACTCGCGCAAGCCCCATGTCACCTACTCCGACGACATCGAGACCGATCTGAGCCGTCGGGACTTCACTGTCAACGCCATCGCACTGTCGCTGCCCGGTCTCGAGCCCATCGACCCCCATGACGGGCTCGCCGACATCGCCCGCCAGGTGTTGCGGACACCGCTCGACCCCGAGATATCGTTTGGCGACGACCCGCTGCGCATGCTGCGGCTCTTTCGCTTCCAGGCGTCTCTCGACTTCTCGCCCGACGAGACCGCCGTGGCGGCTGTCCGGGGGATGGCATCGCGACTGGAGATCATCTCGGCGGAGAGGATCAGGGACGAGTTGTCGAAGCTCCTGGTCTCCCCGGCGCCCGGCAACGCCCTGCGACTGATAGTGGAAACGGGGCTTGCCGCCGAGTTCCTGCCCGAGCTACCGGGTCTGGCGATGCAACAGGACCCGCATCATCACCACAAGGACGTCTTAGCCCACACGTTTGCCGTTGTCGACAAGGCGAGCCCCGACCTGACTCTGCGGCTCGCCGCGCTCCTCCACGATGTGGGGAAGCCGGAGACGCGGGAGTTCGGTCCCTCCGGCGTCACGTTCCATCATCACGAGGTGGTCGGGGCGCGCATGGCGCGACGAAGGCTTCGCGACCTCCGCTACCCGAGAGAGGTCGTCGACGACGTCTCCCAGCTCGTGTATCTCCACCTTCGCCCCCACACCCTCAAACTGGGCTGGACCGACTCGGCGGTGCGTCGTTACGTGCGCGACGCAGGCCCTCTTCTGGATCGTCTCAACGAGCTCGTCAGGTGTGACGTGACCACGGCGAACAAGCGACGGGAGCGATCGATCCAGACCCGAATCGACGAGCTGGAGGAGCGGATCGCCGAGCTGTCTGCCCAGGAGGAGCTGGCCAAACTCCGCGCGCCCCTCGACGGAAACGATGTCATGTCATACCTCACCCTGGCCCCGGGCCCCAAGGTGGGGGAGATCATGGACATCCTGCTCGAGAAGAGAATCGAGGACGGCCCGTATTCGAAGCACACCGGATACGAGGTCGCCCGAGATTGGGCCGTCTCCAACGGGATGCCCGACCCGGGACCCCCTCCCGGTCACGAAGAGGAGTGATCCTCCCACGTCCGAACCGGCCCTGGGCGGCATGCCTCGACCGGGCCGGCGTTGTCTCCGCTCGACTCCAGAGAGCACGACACGTTCCTAGCCTGGCATCGTGATATTGGTCGTCATCCCGGCGGTCGCCCTGGCTGCAGTGACCATCGCAGCGTTCTTCGGTCGATGGGTGTGGTGGCTAGACGTCCTCGCCAACTTCCGGGCTCAGTACGTCG
>JBAPYG010000013.1:0-3439 GCA_049284615.1 Acidimicrobiia bacterium | reverse complement strand
TCTTAGACTCGGCACATGGCTGTTACATCGACAATGCTCGACCTTGGCACCGAGGCGCCCGACTTCTCGCTGCCCGACACCGTCACGGGAGACACCGTCTCGCTGTCCGATTACAGCGACAAGACCGGTGTCCTGGTGATGTTCATCTGCAACCACTGCCCCTACGTCAAGCACGTCCGGGACGAGCTGGCGAGGATCGGCAGGGACTACGCCGACTCCGGGATCGGCATCGTCGCCATCTCGGCAAACGACGTGGACATCTCCCCTGGCGATTCACCGGAGGCGATGAAGGCCGAGGCGGAGAACTTCGGCTATGTCTTCCCCTACCTGTTCGACGAGAGTCAAGAGGTCGCCGCGGCGTACACCGCGATGTGCACACCCGACTTCTTCCTGTTCGGGCCCGACCGCAAGCTGGTCTATCGGGGCCGCATGGACGAGTCTCGCCCGGACTCGGGCGTGCCGGTGACCGGCGGGGAGCTTCGGGCCGCCATGGACGCGGTGCTCGCCGGCGAGCCAGTCTCCGAGGAGCAGCACGCTTCGATGGGATGCTCGATCAAGTGGGCCGAGGGACGACAACCCGCCTACTTCGGCTGAGAGCCGAGCAACCCTCGGGTCGCCAAGACGCGCCGGCCCGGGCAATCCACTCCTCACGAAAGGCACACATGACCAAGGAATACGACTCTGCACCCGACCTGACCATCGACCCCGACCGCTCTTACACGGCGACACTCGACACCAACCATGGCGAGATCGTCATCGAATTCGATCCGGGACGATCGCCCCTCACGGTCAACAACTTCGTCTTCCTCGCCAACGATGGGTTCTACGACGGCGTCGTCTTCCATCGCGTGATCGAGGGCTTCATGATTCAGGGCGGAGACCCGACAGGCACCGGCCGGGGCGGCCCCGGGTACAAGTTCAGGGATGAGACCGAGGGCAGCGGTCAGTACAAGCGGGGAACAGTTGCCATGGCCAACGCGGGGCCCAACACCAACGGCAGCCAGTTCTTCATCGTGCACAAGGACACCGGACTGCCCCACAGCTACACCATCTTCGGAGAGGTGACTTCGGGCATGGACATCGTCGACTCGATCGCCGCCACCAGCACCGACCACTCCGATCGCCCACATGAAGACGTGGTGATCAACAAGGTGACGGTCACGGAGAGCTGAGCCGGGCCGGGTCTAGAGCAGACGGGGGTTCTGGGTGTAGGTCCCCTCGACCGAGGCCTCGGCGAGGACATGACCTTCCATCGCCGCTCTGACGTCATGACCGGTGAAGTCGCCCGACACGTCGAGACTCTCGACATCGAGGGCGAACACTGTGAACACATAGTGATGGAGGATGGAGTCGTTCCAGGGTGGGGCCGGCCCGTCGTACCCGTAGTAGTTGCCCGCCATCTCCGGATCCTCGGCGAACCAGCCGGTGAAGTCGTTGAGCCCATGACGACCATGGGGCGCCTCCGGGCCCTGGCCCCCGGCAACGACCTCGTCGGCGAACTCTCCCTCTTCGATCGACCTCTTGCCCGCGGGTAGGTCGACCAACACCCAATGGAAGAAGTCGACCCGGGGAAGGTCCTCCGGCACCTCGCGATCGGGCTGATTGACGTCTTCCCCGCGGCTGGGCACGTCGTAGTCGTGACAGATGAGGGCGAAGGACTTGGTGCCCTCGGGGACGTCAGACCACGCAAGGTGGGGGTTGGCGTTGCCCGCGAGGGTCACCCTGGTCTCGGGATGATGACGGGCGAAGGCGCACACCTCGGGGATGACGCCGCCGTCCTCGAAGCTGGTGGTGGTGATGTCCATGCCCGACAAGCCTATCGATCAGATGACCGCACGATCTCGGCCAGCTCCTCGACGCCGGCGGCGTCGATGGGATCGAGGACCACCTGCAGGTGACTGATGCCGGCCCGGCCGAAGGCTCTCAGTGCGGAGGCGATCTCCTCATGTGTGCCTCTGATGGGGTCGGCACCGCTGCGTTCGCTCTCCCCCGGCTGGCGACCCCTTCCGCGTTCGAGCTGGACATAGACAGCCGCCGTCCTCTCCACCTCGGCGGGGTCGCGCCCGACGTCACGACAGGCTGCATCGACGACCCGGTGTAGATCGTCCAGTCCTCCGGGCCGGTTGCCGAACCCGAGGAACCACGAGTTCCACATGTCGGCGTGGGCCATCGTGGCCCGCAGCATCCGGGGGCCGTTCGAGCCGATCAGGATCTTCATGTCCGTTCGGGCCGGCGGACGCAGCTCCATGTCCCGAAGCGTGTAGAAACGCCCTTCGAAGTCGATCGCGCCCTCTCGGACCAATGTCCTGATGATGGTGAATGCCTCCTCGAACCGGCTCACCCTGTTGTCGTATGGGAACCCGAACGCCTCGTACTCGACCCGGTTCCATCCTGCGCCCAGCCCGAGGATCAACCGGCCACCACTGATGTCGTCGACGGTGGCTGCCATCTTCGCGATCATCGGCGGAGCGTGGAACGAGGTCGCCGCCACCAGCGGCCCCAGCTCGACCCGGGTGGTCGCCTCGGCCAGCGCGGCAAGGGTGGTCCACGCCTCGAACGGGCCCAAGGCACCGCGATCGTCGCGGTAGAGGAGGTGGTCGCCGGTCCAGATCGAGTCGAACCCACAGTCTTCGATGGTGACGCCGATGTCACGCATCTCACCCCAAGCAATGGGACGCTCTATCTCGGGCAGCTGGACACCGATCTTCATCGGGCAATCGTAAGGTGATCCGGTGACCTCGGCTGCGGACCGCTCCGTGCTCAATCATCTCCAACGTCGGGATCACCTCGAGTCGATGACCCGCGACGGGGTGGATGTCCTCGTGATCGGTGGTGGGGTCACCGGGGTCGGTGTGGCGCTCGACGCGGCCTGCAGAGGTCTTCGCGTCGGTCTGATCGAGCAACGCGACTACGCATCTGGTACCTCGAGCCGATCGTCCAAGATGTTCCACGGGGGCCTGCGCTATCTCGAGCAGTTCAACTTCGGGCTCGTCAGGGAGGCTCTCCGGGAACGGAACCTCATGCTCAACACGCTATGTCCACATCTGGTGCGTCCGGCGTCGTTCATCTACCCCCTCGACAATCCATTCTGGGAGCGTCTCTATGTGGGAGCAGGCGTGCTCCTGTACGAGATCCTCGCCAGGATGGCCGCCAACCCGCTCCCCTGGCACCGGCATCTCGGGTCCCGGGGGATGGGGCGACTCTCCCCTGCGCTGGATGCGAGAGGCGGGATCCGCTACTGGGACTCGGTCGTGGACGACGCACGGCACACCATGACGGTGGCCCGCACGGCCGTGTTGCACGGCGCCTCGGTGGCAAACAGCGTCCGAGTCGTGGGCATGGATCTCGACGGAGGCAGGATCGACTCCGTCCGGGTCCTCGACCTGGAGAGCGGTCGCGAGTCCAGCATCGTCACCAAGACCGTGATCAATGCCGCCGG
>JBAPYG010000012.1:0-2034 GCA_049284615.1 Acidimicrobiia bacterium | reverse complement strand
GGGGACGGAGAAGCCCCTGTGAGCGGAGGCAGCACTTGAGCGGTCACTCTCTCGACCGCCAACCGCATCTCGTCCAGGGTCGTCCCCGCCTCCTGCCCGCAGTCCGACGCGTCGGCGGCGATCTTCTCCAGTTCCTTCTGCAACACCGCGGACTCCGGCTCGACGAAATCCCATCTCCATGTGAGCGCCGATCCGTCGTACCCGCGGACATGTGGGGCCACAGCAGGATGATCTTCGAGCAACGAGCCCCGGGGGATGAGGAGCTTTATCGCCATCTGAACCGGATCGGTGGCACCGGCCAGCCCGTGATCGCCGATGAAGGAGAAGATCGCGGCGATGTCGTCGGGTCTCGTCCAGGGCAGGAAAGGCAGCCATGTCGGTCGGATGTGGACCCCCGCTCCCCGGACGATCTCGATGGCCTCGACCATCCCCTGGACGTCGTGTCCCTTGTCGAGTATCTCGAGCGTCGTCGGGTCGACACTCTCGAACGCCGACACCACGAACAGGAGGTTCATCTCAGCCATGCGGGTCCAGAGGTCGCGGTGCTCCAGGATGTGCTCGACCTTGACGGTGGCATCGAAGGTGACCCCGGGATGCCTGACGTGGGCCTGCTCGAGGAGGTCGATCGAATGGGCGGGGGCGTTGAGGAAGTCCGGGTCGCCAAACGTGATGTGCCCGGCGCCGGCCGAGACCAGATGGTCGATGTCGGCGAGGACGTCGGGTCTGGGCACGACCCGGATGCGCCCGTCGTAGATGGCTGGGATGGGGCAATGTCGGCACCGGTGCCTACAACCGTGTGACGCCTCCACCGCTCCGGCGAGTCGGGTGGCCCCATCGTGCTCGAGCCGGGCGTATCGGTCGAGGGCTGGGAGCCCCGACCTGTCGGCCACCTCGAAGCGGGATCGTCCCAGATGACGATGCCGACCCCCGGCACCGCCTTCGATCCAGGCGAGAAGACCAGGTTCGTACTCCCCTTCGAATCTGGCGTCCACCTCGGCATCGCCGACCCCTGCGTAGAGACCGTACAGAGCGATGGGCAGGTCGGGCCGGGCCTGGGTCAGGGCGGTCACGACGTCCTCGGCCAGACGTGTGGCGGTGTGCATCGGCACCGAGATGGCGATGCGCTGCGCCCAGGACACATTCGCCTCGGTCAGTGTCTCCATGGCGAGGTCCATCGTCCTCACCGAGTGGCCGGCGACGCGTAGGGCTGCGGCCGGGGATGCCAGGTGCACCGGCTGACGACCGAGCTCGTACGTGGAGAGGAGTAGGACCCTCATGGTGGCTCAGCTTACGGAGCGGCCCGGGATACCCTCCTCGCATGTTCGAATACCTCGATCTGAGCGATGGCCCCCTCCACTGGAGGGACTATGGCGGATCGGGTCGCAACGTCGTGTTGGTCCACGGTCTCGGCGGCTCCCTCGCCAATTGGGACTCCGTGGGCCCGGGGCTCACCCATCTCGGTCGGGTCACTGCGATGGACCTGCCCGGTTTCGGGCTGTCGCCACCCCGGGCGGACTGGTCACTGGAGACCCACGCTCGGGCGATCGGCGATTTCATCGAGGCGATCGGGGCTCCGGCCGTGCTGATCGGCAACTCGATGGGCGGCCTACTCTCGGAGATGGTGGCCGCCATCAGCCCGGAGCTGGTCGATGCTCTCATCCTCATCTCCCCGGCGACACCTCCCCGTCTGCCCGATCCACTGATCCACTGGCCGACGGCCCGGCGAATATTGCTCAACGCCACCCCGGCGCTGGGCCCGGCCATCAGCCGTCGCGTGTTGTCGACGATGACACCACGGGAGCTGATCAACGAGTCGCTCACACGGATCACCCACAAGAGAGGTCGCGTGCCGTTGGAGATGGTGGAAGCCTTCGTCGAGGTGGCCGAGATCCGCAGCCACTACCCGTGGGCGGCCGATTCGGTGCCCAAGACGGGCCAGTCGATACGCAACCATTTCCTGCACCGTCGCCAGTTCGTCGAGATGATTCGGGACATCAAGGCACCGACGCTGGTGGTGCAAGGGCTCGGCGACCA
>JBAPYG010000011.1:0-4402 GCA_049284615.1 Acidimicrobiia bacterium | reverse complement strand
CCTATCTGGAGCACGAACAGGAGAACTGATGGAGAGAGTCAACGGTATCGGCGGAGTCTTCTTCAGGGCTCGTGACCCCGGCGCTCTGGCGGAGTGGTACGAGGCACATCTCGGGGTCACGAAGACTCCCACCTCCTACCACGACAACCCCTGGTCTCAGATGGCAGGCGAGACCGTCTTCGCACCCTTCCCCCAGGACACCGACTACTTCGGGAGCGACGAGCTGCAGTGGATGATCAACTTCCGAGTCGGCGATCTCGATGTCATGGTCGCTCAGCTCGAAGCGGCCGGCATCGAAGTCGAGGTCGCGCCGGAGACCTACCCCAACGGGCGGTTCGCCCACCTCAACGATCCTGAAGGGAACCGGATCGAGCTCTGGGAGCCGGCCGACTTCGTCGCGGCACATGACCAGGGTGCATGAGGCCGACCCTCATCGCGGGGTGCCCGACCCGATCGGCTACGCGTTGTGGCATCTCGATGCCGCCCGGGAGTGGACCGTTCGTTACGTCGAAGGGATCGACCAGGCAGCACTCGACATGACCCCAGCCGGTCATCGGCACGGGGTCGCCACCCTGCTCTATCACATCGCCGTCTTCGAGGCCGATTGGGTGTACACCGACGTGCTGGGGAACGAGTACGACATGGAGAGACGCATCCCGGGTTGCCCGCCCGAGGTAGCCGGGGTCCTCACCCATCCGATGCTGCTCGAAGATCACTCTTACACCCCGATCGAAGGAGAGCCGATCGCAACCCACCTCGAGCGTCTCGAGGTGGTGCGCCGGGCGCTCGTCGAAGTCTTCTCTTCCATGGACGTTGCCGGGTTCCGCAGCCCACGCCCCACCGAGGGCGACACGGTGACACCCGAGTGGGTCCTGATGCACCTCGCCCGGCACGAGTCGGAGCATCGCGGCCAGATCTGGGAGGCGAGGACCGCAGCCGAGAAGACGTTGGCGGCGCGGAGCACTTAACCTGTATCTGTGATCCCTCAGACGATCGAGGAACTCTCGACGGCCCTCGACAGCCAGGACTACTTCGCAGGTGAGGACCTGACCGTTGCCATACACCTGGCTCTCCAGCTGGGTCGCCCACTCTTCCTGGAGGGCGAGGCCGGCGTGGGCAAAACCGAGGTCGCCAAGGTCCTCGCCTCCATCGCCGGTGAAGATCTGATACGTCTCCAGTGCTACGAGGGCCTGGACGTCGGCCATGCCCTGTACGAGTGGGACTATGCGCTGCAGATGATGGAGATACGTCTACTCGAGGCTCGGGGGGAGGGGTCGAAGGCCACGGCCAGGGACATCCTGAGTCGTGACTTCTTGATCGCCCGACCACTGCTGCAGGCCATCGAGGCGGCCCGGGACGGGCGCAGGCCGGTCCTCCTCATCGACGAGCTCGACCGCGCCGACGAAGAGTTCGAGGCCTTTCTCCTCGAGCTGCTCAGCGACTTCCAGGTCTCGATCCCGGAGATCGGGACGATCAAAGCCGATGACCCGCCGATCGTCATACTGACCTCCAATCGGACCCGCGAGATCCACGACGCCCTGAAGCGTCGATGCATCTACCACTGGATCGACTACCCGACGCCGAGTCTCGAGGCATCGATCGTGTCCAGGAAGGTGCCTGGCATCGAGAGGCAGATGGCGAACACCCTCGCCGGGGCAATGGCGCGACTCAGGTCGATGGATCTGTTCAAGCCGCCAGGCGTCGCCGAGACCCTGGACTGGGCCGAGTCGCTGCAACTCCTCCACGACGGCCAGCTCACTCCGGCCATGGCAGACCGGACTCTCGGGGTCGTCCTCAAGTACAAGGACGACATCGACGCCGTGCGCCAGGCAGGCGTGGAGGCCCTCGTCGGCTGAGCACGTGAACGCGACGAGTCAGGGCCCCGTCCGGGACCTAGCCAGCTTCGCCGCCGCCTTGCGTAGACGCGGGCTGACCATCACCCCAGACCAGGTTGCCGACATGGCGAAGGCCCTGTCACTCGTGGACGCTTCCTCCCGCGACCAGGTGTATGCGTCCCTTCGCTCGCTCTCCATCACCGACCCCGACCACCGGGTGCCGTTCGAAGAGGAGTTCTCCAAGTTCTTCGAGTTGCTATTCCCGCTGCAATCCACCGCCGAGCAACACTCGCAACTGACCTCGACGGCGGCGATGAAACCCATCCTCCAGGAGCTCGGGGAGACACCGACCGGGGACACCCGGAGTCAATCGGGAGCATCGGCGATCGACAACGTCGCCACCCGGGACTTCGCCGAGCTCGACGAGGACCAACTCCTCGAGGCGCGGCGTCTGGTGATGGCCATGATGTGGCAGCCGTCCGACGTGCGGACCCGTCGATGGTCCCCGGCACGGAACGGCACCGTCCCCGATCTGCGCAGGACCCTCCGTGGGACCGTGCGACCTGAGGGGGACCTGATCCAGATAGTGCGAAAGAGCCGGCGCAAGCGGCAACGTCCTCTCATCATCATCGCCGACATCTCGGGGTCCATGGAGAAGTACGCCGACCTGTTCTTGGTGTTCGCCCATGCGGCCCAACGCCGCATCGACGAAGTCGAGGTCTTCACGTTCTCCACTCACCTCACCCGGATCACCGAAGACCTGAAGCGGAGGGACACCCAGGCTGCCCTGTCCAAGGTTGCTTCCTCGGTGCGCGACTGGTCGGGCGGCACCAAGATCGGCGAGGCCATCGCCGAGTGGAATCGGCTCTGGAGCCGACGGCTGACACGGGGTGGGCCCATCGTGCTCATCCTCTCCGATGGGTGGGATTGCGGTGACCCGAAGCTGCTCGAACTGGAGATGGCGAGGCTCTCGAGGACCGTCAACAAGATCGTATGGCTCAACCCGCTCGCCGCCAGGGCCGACTATCGGCCCGCCACGCGCGGGATGCAGGCCGTCCTCCCCTACGTCGACCACCTGCTCCCTGCCGCGAGCGTGTTCGATCTCCGTGGCGTGGTTCGTCTCCTCGATTCCTTGAATCTGAGATAGACGCGAACCGAACCGCGGTTTCGGACGCATTGCCAGTGTGACTGCGCGTAAGTTCAGTGTCACTGCACACCTGAGGAGGACCCGTGTATCCCGCCAAATTCGACTATCTGGCGCCGGAGACGCTCGACGAGACACTTTCGATCCTCTCCGAGCAAGGAGACGAGGTGAAGATCCTCGCCGGAGGCCAGAGTCTCATCCCCATGATGAAGCTCCGGTTCGCCCGTCCCTCCACCCTCCTCGACATCAACCGGCTCCCCGGGCTCGACACGCTGCAGCGCTCCAACGGTCACATCAGCATCGGGCCCCTGGTGCGCCACAACGACATCGTGAAGTCCGATCTCATCAAGAGCGAGAACGCCCTGATGGCGTCGACGGCCCCATGGGTCGCCGATCCAATCGTGCGTAACCTCGGCACCGTCTGTGGCTCGGTGGCCCACCACGACCCCGAGGGCGACTGGGCCTCGGTGATGCTCGCGCTCGGGGCCGAGGTCGTGACCCTGTCCAAGGAGGGAGTGGGGCATTACCATCCCGGTGCCGATGGCGAGCAGCACACCGGTGGGGAGCGGGTGATCCCCATCGAGCAGTTCCTCGTCGACATGTTCACGACGTCGCTCCACCCGTCGGAGATCGTCACCGAGATCAGAGTCCCCCGCCATGAGCGGGGCGGCGGCAACTACCAGAAGCTGGAGCGGAAGATCGGCGACTACGCCACCGTGGGTGTCGCGTCTCATCTCGAGTTGGATCTGGAGGGCAGGATCAGCAAGGCAGGCCTGGCCCTCACCTCCGTGTACGCCTCCAATCTCAAGGTGACCGAGGCGGAGACGCTCATGGTCGGGGAGGAGCCAGGCGACGAGCTCTTCGGCCAGGCCGCCCAGATCGCACGGAACGCCTGCGACCCGGCGAGCGATGTGCGAGGCAGCGCCGACTACAAGCGCCACATCGTCGAAGTGTTCACCCGGAGGGGGCTCGCCGAGTCACTCGCCATTGCATCGGGAGGTCAGGAATGAACATCACGGTCACCGTCAACGGCGTCGAGCACTCCGCGGACGTCGAGCCGAGGAGGCTCCTCGTCGACTTCATTCGGTCCACACTGAAGCTCACCGGCACCCACATCGGCTGTGACACGACCAGCTGTGGTGTCTGCACGATCCTGGTCGATGGCACCCCGGTCAAGTCGTGCACCATGTTCGCGGTGCAGGCCGACGGGCGTTCGATCACGACGGTCGAGGGGCTGAAGCAGAATGGCGCTCTCTCGCCCATCCAGGAGGCGTTCAAGGAGCATCACGGCCTGCAATGCGGATTCTGCACGCCCGCGATGATGCTCGTGGGCAGTGCCTTCATCGAGGAGAACCCGGACCCCACCGAGGATGACGTGCGGTGGGCGATCTCGGGGAACCTGTGCCGCTGCACGGGCTACGTC
>JBAPYG010000010.1:0-2741 GCA_049284615.1 Acidimicrobiia bacterium | reverse complement strand
ACGGAGCGATCCGATTCGACGGCCGGCGGTTGTCGGCCACGCGGGGTGCGAAGATCTACTTGTCCTCGCTGTTTGCGATCGTCGCGCTGGTGCGGGCGGTGTCCTACCGGCTCGACATGTACGAGATTTTGTACTCCGACAGAAATGGCATCTTCTTCGGTCCGGGGTTCACCGACATCAACTCCCGCCTACCGGCGATCAGACTGCTCATGATCGTGGCGTTGATCGCGGCGGTCCTCTTCATCGTCAACATCTTCCGACGGGGCTGGACGCTTGCCATCGTGGCGGTGGCATCGTGGATCGTCGTCGCCATCGCCGCCGGCACCATCTACCCGGCCTTCATCCAGCGGTTCAGCGTCCAACCGGACCAGCGGGGCAAGGAGACCGAGTTCATCACGCACAACCTCGAGGCCACGAAGGCTGCGTGGATGCTCGATGGCATCGAGGTGCGGGACTTCGCCGCTGCCGACGATCTCAACGCAGACGAGATACAGGCCAACGAGACGACCATCGACAACCTGCGTATCTGGAACACGAGCGTGCTGCCCCGCACCTATCAGAACTTCCAGGAGCTCGAGCCCTACTACGCACTGGACAAGGTGGACACCGACCGGTACCTCGCCGACGGTGTTCCCAACCAGGTGATGCTCGCGGTCCGTGAGCTCGACGAGAAGGAGCGTCCCACGGACTGGCAGAACCAGCACCTCTTCTACACGCACGGTTACGGGGCCGTGGTCAATCAGGCCAATGTCGTGCAGTCCGACGGCCAGCCGGTTTTCCTCCTGAAGGATGTCCCCCCGGTGGCATCGGTCGACACACTCGAGCTCGACCAGCCCCGCATCTACTTCGGGGAGACATACGACCCCGGGCTACCGGTGATGGTGGGGACGGGCTCCTCGCCACAGGAGATCGATGCCCCGACAGCGACCGGGACCGGATTCAACGAGTACGACGGCGACGCCGGCGTGGGGTTGGACAATCTGTTCAAACGGGTTGCCTTCGCGTTTCGCTATCGAGACTTCAATCTCCTGATCTCGAATCAGATCCGACCGGACACCCGGGTCCTGGTCGAGCGCAACGTGATGGCGATCGTGAACCAGCTCGCCCCATTCCTCGCAGCCGACGCCGACCCGTATCCGGTCATCCTCGATGGGGACGTCCTCTGGGTGCTCGACATGTACACGGCCACGTCCAATTACCCGTATTCGGAGCGGATCGACTTTGCCACCCGCAACCGGCTCGCTCTCAACTCCGGTCTCGAACTGGGCACGAACTACCTTCGCAACTCGGTCAAAGCCGTGATCGACGCCCACAACGGCGACGTGACGTTCTACAAGTTCGACAGCGAAGACCCCATCATCAACGCCTGGGAGGCAACCCACCCCGACCTCTTCGTGGACGCAGCGGAGATGCCGGAGGGGATCGAGAACCATCTCCGCTACCCGCAGGACCTGTTCCGGGTGCAGAGTCACATCTATCTCAACTATCACGTCACCGAGGAGAATCAGCTGTTCTCCACCAACGACGAATGGTCGTTCCCCGGTGACCCTTCGCTCGACCCGACCCGGCCCACCCGCTCCGGGGACGAACGGCTCTATGGCGACGTGACCGCAGACGGCTCCCAGCTCTCCCAGATCCTCCCCTATTACCTGCTCACCGAGCTCCCCGGCGAGGAGGAGCTCTCCTACCTGCTCCTGCAGCCGTTCAACCCACGAGCTCGTCGGAACATGGTGGCGTTCCTGGTCGCCGACTCGACGCCGGGCAACTACGGGCGTCTCATCGACTTCCGCATGCCACAGGGTGAGCTGGTCGATGGGGCCGAGCAGGCCGGGCAACGCATCGAGCAGGACGCCGACATCGCCCAGCAGCTCAGCCTGTGGCGTGGTGAGGGGTCAGACGTCATCAAGGGAGATCTACTGATAGTCCCCATCGAGGACTCGGTCGTCTACCTCCAACCCATCTTCCTCGAAGAGGAGAACGGTGCCTTCCCTGAGTTCAGGCGGGTGGCGGTCGTGTACAGCGACCGTGTCGAGTGGGCCGACTCCCTCGACGGGGCCCTGAACCTGGTGTTCGGAACGGCGGATGGCGGCAGCGGCGAAGGCGAGGGTGAGGGTGACGGCGACGGAGGCACGGTCGACCCCGGTACTGAGGCGACGATCGAGGAGCTCATTGGCGAGGCCGAAGCGGCCTTCGACGCCGCCGACGCCGCGCTGAGGAGTGGTGACCTGGCCGGTTATCAGCGTTGGGTCCAGGAAGCGCAGAGGATTCTCGACGAGATCGCCGACATCGTGAATGCCGACTCACCCAACGCCTCCATCCTCCGACCTGTCTAGGACTAGCCAACGGCCATGCCCTAGTCTTGATGGCTCATGGCCAAAGACTCTGACGAATACATCCGGATGCGGGGCACCGTGACCAAGATGCTCCCCGACTCGACCTTCGAGGTGAAGTTGGAGAGCGGTTTCGAACTTCTCGCCAAGCCTTCGGGCCGGATGCGTCGTGGTCGTGGGATCAGGGTCCTACCCGGAGATCAGGTCGATGTCGAAGTCTCGACATACGACCCCACCCGCGGCCGTATCGTCTGGCGCTATCGGTAGCGGCTTCTGCTTCGGGTCTGCGAACCCCATCGCCAATGTCAATCGGCCAGGGGCGCCCATCTGTCGCAGAGGTAGCCTGGTCGGATGCGTATCGGGCAGATCATTCTCCGTGTCGAAGACCTCGAGCGATCGGTGCGTTTCTGG
>JBAPYG010000009.1:0-1905 GCA_049284615.1 Acidimicrobiia bacterium | reverse complement strand
GCCCGGGTGGCGGAATTGGTAGACGCGAGGGGCTTAAACCCCCTTGAGCCGATCTCGGCTCGTGTGGGTTCGACCCCCACCCCGGGCACTCTTTGCCATGCTCGGTCGCCGAGGAACATCTGCAGCTTCGACAGTCACGGGGCCGGGACTGCGCGCACAGACTCCTCGGTCTCGACCTGATCCAGGTTGAGAGGGCCCTGACGGGTGGCCAGCATGGCGATTGCGAGGCTCAACGTGAGGATTGCCCCGGCGCCCAGGATATGAAGAGCCGCCGGCCACCGACCCTTGAAGCTCGCCACCCAAATCGGTTGGACGAATGCGAACACGGTGAGGAGAACCGTGAGAGTGGTGGCCTTCCTCCCAGCTCTCGCCACGATGGAGCTGATGACGAGCAGAATCGGGGTCATGCTCAGTCCCATGTACCCGAATTCGATATGAGCAGCCATCCCCTGCCCGCCGAGCTGGGGAAGTCCGAGACCGGCCAGGGCGAATTGGACACCCACCGCTGCGACGTAGATCCACGCCAGCCATGCAAAGACTCTCTGTCGGATGTTCATCCGGGCCTCCTATCGCTATGCCATGTGAAAGTCCGCCCCGGAGGCGGATCGTTCTCCCGATCCTTCGCCCGACCCGTTACGCGTGTGCAACGAGAATCGAGGTCTGGACCCGGTGAGGAACACGGCGCATGTCTCGATGAGTCGTCTCGGTCGTAACCATTCCGTAACGAGTCGACCTCAGGATCGACATGTGGAACTCCAGGATCGGCCGCCTCCGGTCGGTCATCGATGGCCCTGGCCGGTGTGGCTCGTCTTCATCGGGCTGATTGCCGCCGCGGTCGCTCTGTGGTTGGTCCGACTCGATCTGGGTGGAACGCCCGGCCCGATCGTGGCCGGCGTGTTCGTCGACGGGCCGATGGAGGTCAACGTCGTCGTTCTCTACGTAGTCACGATGGCGGCGTTGTTGACGATTTCCACTGCCTTGATCTCGCGCGAGCCGTCGAACAGCATTGGATGGGCCTTGTGGGCGATCGCCGCATGGACGGTCGTCACCTTCTTCATCACAATGCTCCTTTTCGCGGTGGGCGAGGACGGCTCCAGAGTCTGGGACGTGGCCAACTGGCTCGGTGCCTGGACGTTCACCCTGTCTGTTCCGACATGTCTCGTCCTGATGATCTTCCCGACCGGTCACTGGCTGTCACCTAAGTGGCGGGTCTTTGGCCTCGCAGGCGCGTTGGGCACTCTCGGCTGGGCGATGACAGAAGCATCGAACCCTGGTCTGGGATTGAGCAGGGAGATCCCGAATCCATTCGCGCATGAAGGTTGGTTCAGGATCGGCGCCGTCATGGGCTTCTTGCTGATACCCGCGCTCATCGCGACCGTCTATTCGCTCGTCTATCGCTTTCGCAGGTCGGGATCGATACAGAGGCTGCAGGTAAAGTGGGTGCTGCTGGGCGGGCTGTTCCAGGTCGGCGTCATCATCCTCACCTGGCTTGCCGATTCGTTCTCGCCGAGTGACTTCCCGCTCCAGGCGGTCATGGTCGGTCTCCTGTCAACACTGTTCGTCCCGCTTTCGTTGATGATCGCGATCCTCCGATATCGCCTCTACTCGATCGACCATCTGATAAGTCGAACCGCCGCGTATGCAGTCCTCGCATTCATGCTGGCCGCGGTCTATTTCCTCGGGGTCGTCGGAGCTCAGGCCGTCTTGGATCTGTCGAACGCTCTGGCCGTGGCCATCACCACCCTTGCCCTGGCGCTCGCCTTCAATCCCGTGAGGCTCAGACTTCAGGGTGCCATGGATCGCCGCTTCAACCGCAGTCGCTTCGACGCCGACGCCGAGGCCGTCGAGTTTGCCGGTCGAGTCAATGCCACCGTGAGCCTGGCGGACCTGGTCACCGATCTGGAG
>JBAPYG010000008.1:0-1669 GCA_049284615.1 Acidimicrobiia bacterium | reverse complement strand
GGCCTCCGTGCTGTGCACATCCCGTTTCCCCGCCGGCGTGTCGACGATGAAGAGTGGGGTGTTGAAGCCCGCTGTCGAACCCCGCACCTTTTTCTCGAGAGCCTGTGCCTCGTGAAGTGGAATACGGAAATGCTCGCTCCCCTTCACCATGTCGCAAATATAGGCGTAATAAGGATGGATATTCACGCGACCGAGTTTTTTTATGAGTTCTCGCATCGTTGCCGCGTCGTTATTGACACCCCTGAGCAGAACCGTCTGGTTCCGGACGAAAACGCCGTCCGAGTGCAGTCGGCGCATCGCCTGTTCGACAATATCCGTAACCTCGCGAGGGTGATTGAAGTGAGTGTGTATGCACACATGCTTGAATTCCCTGCGGGCGCGCGAGACAACCTCGACGAGGGCCTCCATCCATGCCGTGTCGGTGAGGAATTTCATTGGCTGCACTGCGAGCGCTTTGGTCGCGAAGCGGATGCGGCGGATGTGCGGAATGTCGAGAAGTGCATGGCCGAGCGATCGCAGGTTGGCCGGTTTCAACCTGGCTGAGTCGCCGCCTGAAACGACGACGTCTTCGATATCGGGATGCGCCCGGATATAATCGAGAGCTGCGTCCCAGTTATTTGCACTTGCCACTTTGTCCTTTTGCAGTTGCTCTGTGTCACCGCCGACGGCGTAGCTACGCGTGCAAAACTGGCAATAGACCGGGCAAACGGAAGTCGCGAGAAACAAGACTTTGTCCGGATAACGGTGGACCAGGCCCTTGACCGGGGAATGTTCGCGCTCGTGGAGTGAGTCGACCGTAAGCGACGGATGGTCGGGCTCGAGTTCGCTAAGCATCGGCAGGAACTGGCGGCGGATCGGGTCGGTTTCCACCTTGTTCCAGTCGACCAACTCCATGATGTACGGCGTCAGCCGGATCGACATGTTAACCATCTTGACGGCTGTGGTGATCTCGCCGATCATTGCAGATGAAACAGCTCCTTCGAGGGCTTCTTCTAGCTGAGGCACGCGAAAGATGGCATTCTTGTCCTGCCATGCGTGATCATCGAACAGACTTTGCGGAACATCTTTCCACGGTGCGAGAGTTGGTGTGATTGCGGCCATAACATTCTCTTTCACTTTAAGTAGCGTTGACGCTCCAAACCTGAGAAGACGTCGCATTTAGCATCTTGGGCCGGTACGAAGCTTTGATGCGGTGCTGAATGGACGACTTCCTGATGCTCGATTTCATTTGCACAATCAGGATTACATCGAACGCTGGCAATCTGCTGTGAACTGCATCACAGCGAGAAAATGGTGAATACGTCATTCCAGTTCGCAGTCCCCTTTCAAGCGGGAAAGGGAACGAAACCAAAGGGCGAGCGCGTCATGACCAAGCATCTGTCGGCCGTTAGTTCGGACTTTACGACTGCATCGATCCCCACGATGTACCTGCATGAGCTGTTCGAGGCTCAACTTTCAGTGCATGGCAATTCCCTCGCCATAAGCGGTGCCGCTTCGCTGACCTATGAAGAGGTTGAAGAGCAAGCGAACCGCATTGCGCACGAGTTGCGTCAACTCGGTGTCGGCCCGGGCAAGCTGGTTGGTCTGCTGTTCCACCGATCAGAGTTGCCGATCCTTGCCATCCTGGGTGTGCTCAAGGCGGGCGGAGGCTATGTCCCGCTCGATCTGA
>JBAPYG010000007.1:0-14662 GCA_049284615.1 Acidimicrobiia bacterium | reverse complement strand
GGCAAGGGCGAGGCCATGACCTATTTCCTGTTGAATCGCCGACTGTGAAAACTTGGGGAGGCGCCTCGCCCGACACCGGACTGCCAACCGCGGGCATCAGGCGGAGAACAGTCTCCAATGCCCCTCCGAGACGACATCGGCGACTCCTTCGACCACTCTGATCGCGGTGTCATCGTCGATGGCATAGGCGGGACCCTCGATGCCGGCGGCCCATTGCTCAGCATTGGCCATGGTGTTCTCCGGCAAGTCCGGATGATCGAGGTGTGGGAAAATCGAGAAGTCGACGAGGCCAAGGGCGGCGTCGCCACCCTCCGGCGGCGTCCACTCGACGAAGTCGTCACCAATCCGGGGGGTCATCACCATGCTCCCGGCACTCAGCCCCACCCAGACCTTCTCAGACAGGGAGGGCAGGAAATCGCCCAGGCCGGATTGCCGGATCCAGTGGGCCAGGTAGAGAGTGTCACCACCATTCACCAAGAAGACGTCGACCTGCCTGACCCACGAATGCCACCGGTCCTCGTCGATGCTGGCCAGCGCGGTCAGCTCGAGAACCCCCACCGACTTCCACCCCAGCTCGCACATTGGGGTGGAAACGTGACCGGTGAGGAACCGCATCGCCAACTCCGGAGTGACTGCCGGGTGCCCATAGGCCGCGGTGGGGATGGCCAGGGCCATGGACTCGTCGATCGGTTTTCCCAACAACCCGACCAAGGCCTCGCGGATGCTCCGGTTCTTGACACCCCCGGATGTGAGCAGCAGCCTCACAAGACGTTCTCCGCGATCATCACCTGACCTCCATTCCGGGGAAAGCTAGCGAGGCCGCGATTGCTGAGAACACGGTGTCAGCACCACAGACCAGGGATCGAGGTCCTGCACCTCGGCCCCGTTGCGCTCGAGGCAATCGGCGAACGCCGCTGTGGCTGCCCGACATCGGGGGACGAGTCGGCGCAGCCGGCAACGACGACTCCGGGCTAGAAGAGGGCGACCAGGCGCCACCCCGCCTTGCGGCTTTGTTTCACAGGTCGAAGGTGACGCCTGGAGCGCCATCGCAGGTGAGACCAAGCGCTCAGTTGGATCGCGCCCACTCGAGGACGCGCATTGCACGCAGAGTGTTCCACCGACTGGGAAAGCCCTCGCCGTCTTCCATGTTGAAATGGGTCGGGCCCTGATGCTTGTTCTCGAGCGGCCACCGGCCGGCTGAGTCACGCTTCGATTCGGTCAGCTCGATGGCCCGGAGACAGCGGTCGTCGAAAGTGCCCCCTGTCGATCGAAAGTACTCCAGCCCCCGCAGCACGTCGTAGTACCAGCGGGTAGGGAACGAGAACATGGTGAATCTGGGATCGACTACTCGTTGGCTCGACCTGCTCAGGAACAGGTCTCGTTCCAATAGATACTCCTCGCCGCGAACACGAGCAGCCGTCACTTCACCGGAGTCTCCGCCTGCCAGTTCCCAGGCCAACAACCCTTCCAGGACGCATATGGTCGTGTGGAAAGACGATACCTTCGCCCCGTATTCGGCCCAGCAGTTCCAGCCCCCGTCGTCGAGCTGGTCACTCATCAGCCGGTCGACGACCCCGTCGACGGTCTCGCCGAAGTAGGTGCCGATCACAGCCACGATCCCATTGATGCAGGGTTCGGTCTCACCCCGGAAGTAGGGAGCATCGTTCGCATCCCACCTGACTCTCTCCCGCACCAGCGACACCGCGCTACGTGCCTCTGCGCTCTTGGGATCGAGGCCCAGGTCGCAGAGAAGTTGCAGGGAGAAGTGAGTCGCCGTCCAGGCATCGAAAAACGGCTTGGAGTCGTCCACCCACCCCGGCCGATAGGTCCCACCGTCCCATGTCCCATCCTCGTCCTGCAGTGCCAACAGTTGGGCCCCCCACCCCTCGACCGCTATCTGTTCCCGCTCGGCGGTCAGGACATCCGACGAATCCCCGGTCAGGTCTCTCATGACGTGCCACCGCAACGAAGGATCTGATTCCATAAGCCATTCCAAGACCGTCATCGGCCGGACCTTTCGCAGAGATCATCGCCGGGCCCATTCTGCCTGATCCTTGTGGGCCTATTGCACCGCTCCGCCCTCGCGACTGAGACCGAGGGTCACGAGAAAGTCCTCATGGAGCTGAAACCACACGGCGTGGTACGACTCGACCTCGTCTGTCAGATAACCATTGTCTCCGGCCATAACCCTCCTGAGCGCGGAGGCCAAACGTGTCTTGTAGACACCGAACCGTGGCAGGTCACCAGCCAACGGATCCAAGAGTCTCTGGGCCTCGCCGTCGAGCCTCATCAGCCGGTCGATGACACCTGCGTCGTGTTCGACGTCCGTGTGGTCGTTGAGCACCGGTGCGCCGGCCACGATCTGCATCTGCCAGTCCCGGCACACGTCGAGGACCAGGGGATTGAGACGCAGGAACAACTGGTAGGCGTTCTCCACATCGTGAGCTGTCCCCGACGCCACCAGCTCTTCTGTCACCCATCTCAGGCCCGTGCTCCGGCCGGTGTCGGTCATCGACCACCCACCGAACGGACCGGGATCGTGAGACACCAGGCCACGCCGGGCGAGATCTCGAAGGGCTGAGGCGGCCTCGGCAGGCTCCAGACCGGAGGCTATGGCCAGACGATCCTCGCCGACGACTCCGATGCATCGGAGGGTGTGCAGCACGCGGAAGCCCCGATCTGATCCGGAGGACGGGACCGTCGGCGATGTCATATCAGTCCTGTGGTCTCCACCGGACTGTCGATCACCTCCGCACCCCAGTGCGAGAACGCCTTGGCCACACGGTCGGCAGTCTCCTGGGTGACGAAAGCCACGACCGATGGGCCGGCGCCCGACCGAGCCGCATGGAGTGCGCCGGAGCGTCGGGCGATGTCGATGAGCTCGCCCACCTCGGGGCTGAGACTGTCGCGATAGGCCTCGTGGATCTCATCGCCGTGAGCCGCGGAGAGCATCCCCGGATCTCCGGTCGTCAGGCCCGCGGTGAGGGCCGCCACCCGTCCCATGCTCCGGATCATCACATCTCGGCTGTAGACATCGGGCAACACGGCGCGAGCCACGTTGGTCGGGAGTCGGGTGTCGGGGACGGCAACAATGGGTCGCAAGGAGGGATGGATGGGGAGACGCATCGGCATCCCCTCTGCCGGGATCAGGGCAAGCCCCCCGTAGACCGCTGCAGCAGCCTGATCGGCATGACCTTCCATCTCCGCCGCGATGCGAAAGACCCGATCCGGTGCCGCGTCCTCGCCATGAGCGCGCAGCGCCGCGGCCGCTCCGGCCACGAAGGCCGCTGCCGACGATCCCAACCCACGCGCCAGGGGGACACCGTTCTGCACTTCGATTGCCAGGGGCCGGTCGCCCACGGCGCGATGGGCGGCGGCCATGACACCGTCGGTCTCTCCTGAGGCGAGACGGTGTTGTCCGTTGTGCTCGATGGACCATTCCTCGGCGGGACGAGCAGTCACCACACAGCGGGGGCTGAGTGCCAGGGCGAGACAGTCGAACCCTGGTCCGAGATTGGCGGTGGTGGCCGGTGCAGAGGCGAAAGCGGGCTCGTTCACGCTCGGAGCCTATTCAGGGTTACGGTGCCACCTGTGGGCGACCTGTTCGACTTCGAGAATCTGCTCCCGGAGCTGATACTTGCACTTGGCCTGGCGCTGCTCCTGGGCAACGGGCTCGCCTGGTGGAAACATCGCCATGGGGAGACTCCGAGAGACGTGCCGGACGCCGCGTATCGGCCCGGCCGGGTTCGGTTCCTCATGCTCGTTGGCCTCGTTCTCACCGTCTGGGGCGCTGCGACGTTGTTCACCTAGGGGCGGTCTCGAACGTCACACCAAGGCCCAACTCGACGCAACGCTCGACGGCGAGGGAGGCGATGGCCGTGTCCTGGGCCCCGGTCCCGGTCAAATCGCAAATCGTGATGTCTCGTTCTCGTCGACGACCGTCAGCCGAGCCGGCTATCACTTCCCCCAACTCGACCACCTGAGACGGGTCGAAGCCGGAGCCGATCGCGGCGCGCAGCTCCCCCAGCCGCATGCTCTGCTGGCGCGTGTCGCAGACGAACCGATCGGCGGTTGTGACCACGTCGGCGGCCAACTCCTGCTTGTGCTCCGCGTCCGACCCCACCGAGGTCAAATGGGACCCGGGCTGAACCATGTCCGCGGTGACGAGGGGATCGGTGGCGGGTGTGGCCGTGACCAAGATGTCCACGTCGGACGCGGCCTCCGCAATCGAGTCTGCGACGGTGACCTCGATCCCGAGCCGCTCCGACATCTCCAGCGCATAGATGGTCGCTTCGTCGGCCCGTCGAGCCCAGACCCGAGCGCCATCGATGTCCCGGACGAGTCGCAGTGCCTCCAGTTGGAGACGGGCCTGGGCCCCGGCGCCGATCACCCCGACCTTGTGCGCATCGGGGCGGGATAGCTCCCGCGCCGCCACCGCGCCGGCGAGGGCGGTGCGGAGGTCGGTCAGGTACCCATTGTCGAACAGGGCCGAGCGGGGGACACCTGTCTCGGCATCGAAGACGAGCATGAGGCCTCCCAGACTGGGGAGCCCTCGGGTCGGGTTGTCGAAGAAGCCGGTGGAGACTTTCACCGCGATGCCGGCGTAGCCGGGCAGATACGCCGACTTGATGTCGATCTCACCGTTGTGCTCGGGAACGTCGACACGCATGATCGGGGGCATCGAAGCGGTCCCCGAGCTGATCAGCGGGTAGACCGCCGAGATAGCCTCCAACTCCGCCTCACCCATGCCGACGGTCTCCCTCAGGTCGGCCTCGACCAGCACCCGGACCTCTGGCATCAGATGGCGGCCAGGGCCGACTCGAGGTCGGCCAGCAGGTCGGATACGTCTTCGATGCCGGTCGAATAGCGGACCAGGCCCTCGGGTATCCCCAGGGCTGCTCGCTCGTGGGCCGGGACCTCGACATGACTCGTGGTCGCCGGTGGCCCGACGATCGTCTCCACCGACCCGAGATTCGCCGCGGCGTGGGCCAGGTGCAGGTGGGGCAAGAACTTGCGTACGGCATCGAGGTCGTCCCCGATGCTGAAGCTGAGCATGCCCCCGAATCCCCGCATCTGGCGACGGGCGATCTCGTGCTGAGGATGCGACGCCAGACCCGGATAGTTGACAACGCTCACCTTGGGATGACCTTCGAGGTATCGGGCTATCTCCATCGCATTCTGCCCCTGGCGCTCGACACGCAGTTGAAGTGTCTTCATCCCCCGCAGAAGCAGGTAGGCGGCCATGGGGTCGAGCGTTGCTCCGTTGATCTCCCGGTAGTGGTAAACCGTTTCGATCAGGTCGCCCGAGCCCACCACGACCCCACCGAGGGCGTCGGCGTGACCGCCCAGGAACTTGGTGGCACTGTGGACCACGAGATCTGCCCCCAGGTCGAGAGGATTCTGATTGATCGGTGTGGCGAAGGTGTTGTCGACGATCACCACGGCGCCGGCGTCGTGACCAGCACGGGTGAGACGGGTCAGATCGATCACCTTGAGCGTCGGGTTGGTGGGTGACTCCAGATAGAGCACATCACACCCCTTGGCGAGCTCTGCCTCTACGGCGTCGAAGTCGGTGGTGTCACACAGCTCGACCTCCACCCCGTACGCCGGCAGGAAATCGGTGAACACCTTGCTGGTCCCGCCATAAGTGTCCTTGACACTCACCACTCGCTTGCCGGGGGCGAGGAGGGCGTGGAGTGAGTTCGAGATCGCCGCCATACCCGTGGATGCCGAGGTTGCCGCCTCACCGCCCTCGAGCAGACGCACCTTCTCCTCGAAAACGGCGACGGTGGGGTTGGTGTTGCGGCCGTAGATGTGACCCTCTGCCTCGCCGGTGGCAACGGCAAGCCAGTCGTCGAGGTCTTCGTATCCGAAGGAGACGCTGTGGACCACCGGGACCTGGGTGGCACGGTCGACGAGATAGCGATCTTCGCCGCCCCACACGGCGAGAGTGCCTCGGGAATAGCTGTCAGTCATGGCATCGCTTTCGATCGGGCGGTCACGCCGGGACCGCGGGGAACGTCGTCACGTGTTGGTTGAACCTCGTCAGCAGTCTTCGCATGTGGTCGGCGCGCACCGCGGCGATCTCCTGCAACGACCCTTCGGCGAGTGCTGCCATCGTCTCGCCGACCTCCTCCGCCATCACGTCGACCTCGCGATCGAAGTCCATCTCGGGAAGGAACTGCATCCATACCCGAGCCGTCTGCACGTAGAGCAAGTCGTGGATCCTCACCAGTGCCTGATTGCTTATGACACCCAGCATCACCTCGTGATAGCGGTTGTAGAGCACGCCGAGGGCGCGCACGTCGCGCGACTGCTTCACCTCGATGAGACGATTCCTGATCGAGTCGAGCTGATCGATGGTGCCCTCACCTGGCATCCGCACGAAGTCGGCGACCATCTCGGCGATACGCAGACGCATCGCCCAGATGTCACGCAACTCCTTGGGGTCCAACGACGAGACCCGCGCCCCGCGACCCTCGCCCTGCTCGACGAGACCTTCGAACTCGAGTCGGTCGAGGACTTGGCGGATCGGAGTGCGGGAGACGCCGAAGTGGTCGGCAAGGTGCTCCTCGCGCAATCGCGAACCCGAGGGCAGATCGAGCAGGATGATCTGCTCACGGAGCTCGGCGTGGATCTCGCTGCGGCTGGGCTTTGGGCTCAAGGGTGACACCTTCCGAATCTTGGTCCATCGTCACCAGGGCAAGATTGTATACATTCTGTCGACATTGCATGGCACGATAGGTATACACTTCCGGCAGCGATCGACGAGGAGATCACATCCGACATGGGCCGAAGCGGGTCGGAGCCGAGAGGTTCCTGAACGCTGCACTGGCCCCTGTCCGGGAGAATCCCGCGATCGCCTTCTCGCGTCTGGTGGGTGCTGCTCGCCACGACGCCCACCCCGATCAGGAGGATCGACACCCATGAACCAGAGAAGACGAGGGGCTGCCTGGCGGCTGATTTCGCTGCTCGCCGTGCTCGCTCTCGTCGCCGCCGCGTGTGGCGGTGACGATGAGGGCGGTTCCGATGGCACCACTGAAGGTGGGGGCGATGGAGCCCTCCTGGCCGAGCTCCAGGACTCGGGAACGATCACCGTTGGCATAGCCAACGAGATCCCATACGGCTACGAGGACGAGGCCACCGGTGAGATCACCGGCGAGGCTCCCGAAGTCGCCAAACTCGTCCTGGCCGAGCTCGGCATCGACGAGATGGATGCACGTGTCGTCGAATTCGGCGCTCTCATCGGCGGGCTGCAGGCGGGCAACTTCGACATGATCGCCGCCGGCATGTACATCAATCCGGAACGGGCCGAGCAGATCATCTTCTCAGACCCCGACTATTGCATTCTCGAGTCGATGCTGGTTCCCGAGGGGAACCCGGCAGGTCTCACGAACTACAACTCGGTCGCCGACACCGACGTGCGACTCGCAGTCGCCTCGGGGACGGTGAACGTCGACTACGCGGTCGACGCCGGGATCCCAGAGGATCAGATAGTCGAGTTCGCCGGGATCGAAGACCAATACGACGCCCTCGCCGCCGGTCGCGTCGAGGCTGTCTCCGGCACCATCCTCACCGTGCAACAGCACGCCGACGTGATGGACGGATACGAGGCGCTTCCCGCATTCCCCGCACTCGACGCCGACGGCAACGAGATCCTCGGCTGCGGTGGCTTTGGCTTCCTCGACCAGGGTCTTCGCGATGCGTTCAACGACAAGCTGAACGAGTTGCAGGAGACCGGTGAGGTACAGGCCATCGTCGACGAGCAGCTCGGCGCGCCGGTCGCAGATGCTGCGGTCGACCTCACCGTCGCCGACCTCACTGGCGGCAGCTGAGTCGAATCGACAATCTCGTGTTCCCGGGGAGACCTCATGTCTCCCCGGGATGCACACCGGCATTGAAGCGTTAGGCACCCCTTGCTAGACGACCTCTTCCTCAACTCGAGGCAGTACGGGAACCTCCTCCAAGGAACCTGGGTGACCATCCAGGTCATCGCAGGCTCCTTCGCCTTGGGGACCGTCATGGCCCTGATCATGGGCATCGCCCGTCTCTCGACGAGGAAGTGGATTCGTGGTGCCGCCCTCGCCTACATCGAAGTGGCACGTGGCGTCGCCGCCGTCATCCTCCTCTTCTGGATGTTCTATGCGGTGCCCATCCTCTTCGGCGTGGGCTCCATGCCGCCGATGGGCGCCGGGATCCTCGCCCTCGGGCTCAATATGGGGGCGTACGGCGCCGAGATCGTGCGCGGCGCCATCCAGTCGGTCCCCAAGGGCCAATACGAAGCAGCAGTCGCCCTCAACATGTCAGATCGAGATCGCCTTCGCGACATCATCCTCCCCCAGGCCGTGCCGATCATCCTCCCCCCCTACGGCAATCTCACCATCGAGGTGCTCAAGGGCACCGCACTCGTCTCACTGATCACACTCTCCGACCTCGCCTTCGAGACCCAGAAGATCAGGGCGAACAATGTGATCTCCGAAGACCCGGTCCCTCTGCCCATCCTCTACCTGAACACCCTGGTCATCTATCTGATCCTCGCCCAGGTGATCGCTCACTTCTTCAAGCTGGCCGAGCGCAGATCCGCCCGGAAGTTCGGGAGCGCCTGACATGGGCAACGCCTGGGACTGGGACTACGCCATCGAGATCTTCCCCGACATGCTCGAAGGCATGGCGGTGACCGTCGCGGTGACACTCATCGGCATCGTCATCGCGGTGATCCTCGGGCTGTTCCTCGCCCTGGGCCGGCGCTCCAGCCACAAGTGGCTGTCCTATCCGACCGCCTGGTTCATCGAGTTCGTCCGCTCCACGCCCCTGTTGATCCAGATCTACATGCTCTACTACGCGCTGCCACTCACCAACCTGCCCAGTTGGCTGACGACATGGCCCGCCTTCGTGACCATGTTCGTCGCCTTGGGCATCCACTACGCCTGTTACGCCTCGGAGGCATATCGGGCGGGCATCGAGAGCGTCCCCAAAGGCCAGTGGGAGGCGTCGACCTCGCTGAACCTCAGGATGAAGACCACCTGGCGCAGCGTGGTGTTGCCCCAGGCGATCCCGCGGTCGCTGCCGCCGCTGGGCAACTACTTCGTCGCCATGTTCAAAGACGCCCCGATCGGATCGGCGATCACCGTAGCCGGCGTGCTCTTCGTGGCCCGTGCCTTCCAATCGGCCGACTTCCGGACGGTCGAGCCCTTCACCATCGCCGGTTTGTTGTTCCTCGTGGTCAGCATCCCGGCCTCGAAGTTCGTACGTTCCCTGGAGAGGAGAGTCGCCTATGAGTCAGACTGATTCCGCACCGACGGATTCAACGACCGCCGCGAGCGTCGAGATGAGCGGGGTGGTCAAAGCGTTCGGCGAGCACGTGGTGCTCGATCAGCTCGATCTGGACGTCGATCCCGGCGAAGTCGTCGTGATCATCGGCCCCAGCGGGTCGGGCAAGACCACGATCCTGCGTGTGGTGATGACCCTGGAGCGAATCGACGAGGGGCACATCAGGATCGGGGAGCGTGAGCTCTACCACGAGCAGAAGAACAGTGAGCTGGTCCGGGCGGGCGAGAAGCACATCCGGTCGGTCCGCTCCGAGATCTCGATGGTGTTTCAGCACTTCAACCTGTTCCCGCACATGTCGGCGCAGCGCAACGTGATGCTCGCCCCGATGAAGGTGAAGGGCGTCCCGGAGGATCAAGCAGCCGAGAACGCCAAACGTCTACTCGATCGTGTCGGTCTCGGTGACAAGCTCGATCATCGCCCCTCGGAGCTGTCGGGTGGACAGAAGCAGCGAGTCGCCATCGCTCGCTCGCTGGCCATGGAGCCCCGCGTGATGCTCTTCGACGAAGTGACCTCAGCTCTCGACCCCGAGCTTGTCGGGGAGGTCCTCAACGTGCTCCGCGAGCTCGCCGCCAGCGGAGACATGACGATGATGATGGTCACCCACGAGATGGGGTTTGCATCGGAGATGGCCGACCGGGTCCTCATGTTCGACAAGGGCAAGATCCTCGAGCAGGGCCCGCCCGACCAGATCTTCAAAGAACCTGCGCACGACCGGACGAAGAACTTCTTGAAGGCCGTGCTCAGCCACTGAACAGAAAGGCGGTTCCATGCCAGAGGTGAGATTGTCGTTCACCCGGGAGGAGTACGCGGCGCGCCTGGCCAAGGTGCGCCGCGCCATGGAGGCGGCCGGCGTCGATGTCCTAGTCGCCACCGACCCTTCGAACATGGCCTGGCTCACCGGCTACGACGGGTGGTCGTTCTATACGCACCAGGCGGTGCTCGTGCTTCCCGACGGCGACCCGATCTGGTGGGGTCGGCTCATGGACTCTTTCGGGGCGCTCCGCACGGTGTACATGAGCGACTCGGACATCGTTGGCTATCCCGACGAGTACGTCCAGAGCCGGGAAATCCACCCCCATCAGCACCTGGCCGGCCTGCTCGGCGACCTGGGACACTCCGCCAGGCGGATTGGGGTGGAGCTCGACAACTACTACTACTCGGCGGCCGCCCACGGATACCTGACCCAGGGGCTGCCCGATGCCAAGTTCGTCGATGCCACCGGGCTGGTCAACTGGGAGCGAGGGGTCAAGACCCCACAGGAGTTGGAGTACATGAGGGCCGCGGCCCGCATCGTGACCAAGGTCCACGAACGGATCTTGGAGAAGGTCGAGCCCGGTCTGCGCAAGAACGAGCTGGTGGCCGAGATCTACGACGCCACCATCCGAGGAGTCGATGACTTCGGCGGTGACTACCCGGCCATCGTGCCCCTCCTGCCCACGGGAGCTGACGCCTCTGCCCCCCACCTCACCTGGGACGACAGGCCCTTCGAGGTGGGGGCGGGCACCTTCTTCGAGATCGCCGGGTGTGTGCGGCGCTATCACGCCCCCCTCTGCCGGTCTGTCTATCTGGGCACGCCGCCCAAGGAGATGCTCGAGGCCGAGAAAGCCCTCGTCGAAGGTCTGGAATCAGGTCTCGAGGCGGCACGGGTCGGCAATCGCGCCTCGGACGTCGCCGCCGCCCTCTACTCGGCACTCAACCGCGCCGGCATCGAGCGGGAAGGACGCTGTGGCTACCCGATAGGTCTCAGTTACCCACCCGATTGGGGCGAGCGGACCATCAGCATCCGGCTCAACGACGACACCGTGCTCGAGCCCGGGATGACCTTCCATTTCATGCCCGGCCTGTGGATGAAGTACTGGGGCCTGGAGATCACGGAGAGCATCCTGATAACAGAGTCCGGCCCCGCCGAGACCCTCGCCGACTACCCCCGCCGTCTCTTCGTCAAGTCGTGAGTGACCGCCCCCGCCCCACCTTCGAGGACATCGAGCTGGCGGCGAAGCGCATCGCCGGCGTCGCCAATCGAACTCCGATGGTCCCCTCGTTCGGCCTGAGTCGGCTCAGCGCTGCCCAGGTCGGGATCAAGCTGGAGACCACACAGCCCACTCGCTCGTTCAAGGTGCGGGGAGCGGCCAACGTGATACTCAGTCACGACGACATCGACCCGAACCGTGGCGTGGTGGCCTACTCCACGGGGAACCACGGGCGCGCGGTTGCGTACGTGGCTGGTCTCGTCGGTGTGCCGGCCACGATCTGCATGTCCGAGAACACCACCGCGGACAAGCGGGCCGCCCTGACGGCCATGGGTGCCACGGTCCGTGTCGTGGGCCGGTCCCAAGACGAGGCCGCCGAGCTGGCCCGGGAGCTGGAACGGGATGGCGCATTGATGGTGGACCCCATCAACGACCCGCTGACGACCGCGGGTCAAGGAACCATCGGGCTGGAGATCGTTGCCGACTGGCCCGGGGTGGACACTGTGGTCGTCCCTGTGTCGGGAGGGGCCCTGATGGCCGGGATCGCCCTCGCCGTCAAGACACTCGAGCCCGCGACCCGGCTCATCGGCGTGTCGATGGAGCATGGCGCCGCCATGCACGCCAGCCTCGCGGCACGGCGGCCCGTGGTCGTCCCCGAGGTGGAGAGTCTCGCCGACAGCCTGCAGGGAGGCATAACCGTCGACAACCACCACAGCTTCTCGATGATCGCCGAGCTGGTCGACGAGCTGGTCCTGGTCGGCGAAGACGAGATCGGGATGGCGATGACCGAGGCGCTGATAGAGGAGCGCCTGGTCGTCGAGGGCGCCGGAGCCACGCCGCTCGCGGCGTTGATCAACCGCGATCGGAGCCTGTTCGGAGAACGGATCGCTCTCGTCGCCACGGGCGCTATGGTCGACGACGCGACGTTGCGAGCAGTCGTGGAGAGTCACCGCAGCGAGGTGCTCCAGCACATGGGTCGGGCGACGTGACGCACCCGATGCGCGATGCGGTGATGTTCCTCCTGGGCGATCTGGTCGGGTTCCCCACGGTGACTTCCGAGTCGAACCTGGAATTGATCGACTTCGTCGCCGGTCTGCTGGAGCCGCATGCCACCGACATGCGGATGACTCACGATGCGACCGGGCAGAAGGCGAATCTTCTGGCCACGATCGGCCCGAACATCGAAGGCGGGGTCGTCCTCTCCGGTCACAGCGACGTCGTGCCGGCGGAGGAGGTCGATTGGACCGGTGCCCCGTTCGTGGCCATGCGTCGGGATCAGAAGATCTTCGGACGGGGCACGAGCGACATGAAGGGCTTTCTGGCCTGTGCCATCGCCATGGCCTCGACATACGCCGAGATGCCACTGGAGAGTCCCATCCACATCGCGTTGACCTTCGACGAGGAAGTGGGGTGCCGGGGTGCGCCCCTCCTCATCTCCAACATGCTGAGCGAGGGCCCCATCCCGGCCGTCGCCATCGTCGGGGAGCCCACCGAGATGAGGATCATCACCGCCCACAAGGGCTGCTACGAGTACACCACCACCATCGTCGGGGTCGAGGGCCATGGATCTCAGCCCGAGCATGGGGTAAACGCAGTTCAGCATGGCGCCCGCTACATCGGCAGGCTCCTGGAGCTCGCAGCCGACCTTCGCTCCAAGCCACCCGCCAACAGCCCATACGACCCGCCACACACGACGATCAGCGCCGGGACCATCCACGGGGGCACCGCACGAAACGTCATCGCCGGCGAGTGCGTCATCGAGTGGGAGATGCGGCCGGTCACCGGCGACGACGCCAGTTACGTGCTCCGGGAGATGACACGCTTCGAGGACGAGCTCGCGGAAGCCATCGGTCCCGAATGCACGATCGTCACCGAGCCCGAAGGCGAGGTGGACGGTCTGGAGGCCCAAGACGGCTCGCCGGCATTGGCTCTTCTCCGCGACCTCCTGGGCGTGAGTGAGACTGGTGTGGTTCCATTCGGCACCGAGGCCGGGCTCTATCAGAAGGCCGGGATCCCGGCGGCCGTCTGTGGGCCGGGAAGCATCGAGGTAGCCCACCAGCCCGACGAATACGTGTCTCTCGATCAGCTGGAGGCTTGTCTCGTGATGATGGAGGCCCTGGGAGAGCGGCTCGCGGGAACCCCGATCGAGGGCTAGCTGCTAGCCGCTCGTTCGGGTGGGGACCACCATCACGGGGACGGTGGCGTGCCGCACGACTTTCTCGGTGACATTGCCCAGACGCCATCGCTCCATCCCCGTCCGCCCGTGGGTCGCCATCACGATCATCCTGACATCGTCCTGCTCGTCGACGAAGTCCACCAGAGCACCTGCGGCGGTGTCGCCCGGGATCACACGAAAGTCCACATCAATGCCCTCGATTTCGTGGGCCGTGCTCCGAAGGTACTGCTCGATGAGGTCGGCCACTTCGATGTGCTCGGATTCCGACAGCGCCCTGAGGTCGTTCCTCAACCTCGAGCCACCCACCGACACCAGGAGCAGCTCGTCATCGAGCCCCCGGGCGATGTCAGCGGCAGGGGCGATGGCCCTGGAGGCGACTTCGGACAGGTCTAGCGGCACGACTATGAGCATTGATACTCCAATAGGGATTCGAGATTCACCCTAAATGGGGTTCCCGGCCGATGACGACGTCATGGGGCGCGCTGGTCAATACCTCTGCCCCGTCTTCGGAGACCGCAACCGTGTCGGAGAGGAAGTGGTCACCGACGATGGGGTCGGTGATCCAGGAGAGCACGTGAAACGTCATCCCGGCGGCGATGCGGACCTTGCCTCCACGGCGGATGCCGAGGACCGTCGAGCTCCCCACCCAACTCGGGGGAAACCCGATCCCCACCGAATAGCCGCAGTGGTGTCGTCTCAGTCTGGAGTGACCCAGTCCATCGTCCACGACTTGCTGCCACGCGTCGTATACGTCCCCGGTCCGCACACCCGGTCGCAGCGCCTCCACCACCGCTTCGAAGGCGTCGAGAGCCAACTCCTGAGCTCGCTCCGCACCTGGCGCCACACCGTCGACGTATCCCATCCGGGTGAGCGGGGCGTGATACCTCGCCACCGCCCCGGAGAGCTCGAGGAACAGTCTCTCGCCACGCTGGAGACTGCGATCTCGCCAGGTGGAGTGCTCCTGCATCAGCGTCTCCGACGAGCGGATCAACGGCACGAACCCCGGGTACTCGCTTCCCGAGCGGATCATCTCGCCGTACACCGCCGCCGCCACTTCTTTCTCGTTGACACCCACCCCCGCCGCATCCAGACCGGCAATCACGGCACGATCACTTATGGCGGCGGCCCGTCGTATGTACCCCAGCTCTGCTGACGACTTGACCATTCGGGCCTCGTCGACGAGGCC
>JBAPYG010000006.1:0-2078 GCA_049284615.1 Acidimicrobiia bacterium | reverse complement strand
CTCCCGAGAGACCGTCACCACTCACGGTCAGGTGAGCACGCAGCTGACGGGATCTGAGACGACCGGTTCGCTCATCGGCGTTCCATTGTTCTTGACGATGGTCGCCCGCAACTCGACGTAGGTCGGTTGTGGGTCGAAAAGTGCCTCTGTGGCGACGTACGAGTCGCTTTCATGGACGTCGAACTTCTCGATCGAGACCGGAGTCCAGTCCGTGTCGCCCGCTTCCCTCAGTTCGAATGCGATGGTGGCGAATTTTCCATTGACACCGCTCACGGTCCAAATGCCTGTGTAGTTGCAGACTCCGCCACGACCAGTCGCTCCACCACCCGTGTAGCTGAGTTCAGGGTCAGGTCTTGCGGCCTGCGCTCGATCGGTCCCCAACATCACAACTGCAACGGCCATGACAAACGCCAGGATCAGGACAAGGAGTCTCCGACCGGTTGGTGCTTCCTCTCGCATCTCTCACTCCAGTTCACCAACCTGCCCCGCCCTCATGCTATGAAGGCCGGCCGTCGGAAAAAGGGGTCCAGCGCACTATTGATCGTGTCGTTGGAGAACGTGATTGGGAGTTGACGACCACCCTCAGTGGTGCGAGGATCTAGTCCGCCGTAGGGAGGCGACCACATGGGCGAACATCAGTGGTCAGGGAACAATGGCGGGGCGGTTTCACGACCTAATCCACGTCGTGCCGGGGCGCGCCATGATGGCGGCGCCACGCTATTGGAGTTCGCCATCATCCTTCCTCTGCTGCTCATGCTGATCATCGGCATCATCGAGTCGGGGTGGATCTTTGCGCAGTATCTCGACGTCAGGCATGGTGCCCGCGAGGGAGCGAGAATCGCCGCCGTCAACTACCCGGAGGGCTCGGACCCGCTAGTTCCTGGGAGAACCACAACAAATCGGGACGCTCTCGTGGCGGAGACGTGCGGGCGGATGAGTGTCGCCTCGTCCCCTTCCGTCATTTTCACATCGGATGGGGGGCCCGAGGACGCCATCGAAGTGACGGCGGAGGCTCAGGCCGACACGCTCAGCGGTTTGCTCGACTGGGCGTTTCCAAGTTCCCTGACTGTGAGTTCAACAGTGGTTCTTCATGCTGAACAAGAGGCCACGTGGGCCAACACCAACCCTGCGGGACAAGCGTGCTGACTCTCCTACGTTCACAACGTCGCGGTCATCGAGGTGTGGCTGCCGTCGAGATGGCTCTGCTGGCACCCATCCTGGTGATGCTTCTCATAGGCGTCATCGAGACCTCATGGTTGATCATGCAGACCGTGGATGTTCGTCAGGCTGCTCGGGAAGGCGGCCGTCTGGCGGCAGTGGACTACGGGAACGCGGTAACCGTCGCAGGGGAAGCTTGCCTTGCAATGGACAATCCCGACGACACGACGGTGACATTCCTGGGCGCCGGCGGAGCCCTCGGCCAGGACATCGACATCACCGTTACGAAGACGGCGAGCCACTTGACCAGCTTTCTGAATTGGGCCTTCCCCCCAGGCATGACCCTTTCAAACACCGCAACATTCGCACTCGAGGTTTCACCCCCGAGTTGGACCGACGGGACCGTGAATTGCCCAACACCATGACCGACGATAGAGGCGCAACCGCAATAATCATTGCCGGAGCGATGGTTCTCATCATGGGGATGCTCGCCATCGCCATAGACATCGGCTTTGGCCAGAGTGAACGACGCGTCGATCAGACCGGGGCCGACGCCGCCGCTCTGGCTGGGTCGTTGGAGCTCGTTATCAGTGATGCGGCGAATGGTCTCGAAGCATCACTCGACCGCGTGTACGCGATCGTCGACGAGAACTTGGGTCGAACGGTCCCGTACTCGCTTTGGGCCTCATGCACAGATCCCGATGCGTTGTTCTATACGACGTTGTCCGACCTTGGCGCGTCCAATGGGTCGAACTGCGTCAGTCTGTCGGAAGACTTCAATAGATATCGAGTCAGGGTTCCCGACCAGGTTCTGTCCACAAACTTTGCTCCCGTGATAGGTAGCGGCTCTGTCACTGTCAATGCAGCGGCTGAGGCGGAGAGAAACGCTCAGTTTGGTGGTGGGGGGGATGTGCCGTTCT
>JBAPYG010000005.1:0-4302 GCA_049284615.1 Acidimicrobiia bacterium | reverse complement strand
CTTCTGCCCCGACGACGAGGTCACACGGGGCCAGATGGCAGCTTTCCTCAGACGTCATCTCGAACTGCCCGCCTCGTCCACCAACCACTTCAGTGATGACAACGGCTCCACATTCGAGGCCGACATCAACGCCATCGCCGACGCCGGGATCACCAAGGGGTGCAACCCACCCGCCAACACCCGTTTCTGTCCCGACGACAAGGTGAGCCGGGAGCAGATGGCGGCCTTCATCGTCAGGGCATTTGGCCTGATCGACAACTCGGGCTCCGGTTTCGACGATGTCGCAGGGACGAACACGTTCTTCACCGATATCGGCAAGCTGGCCACCGCCGGGATCACCAAGGGGTGCAACCCGCCCGCCAACACCCGCTACTGCCCCAAGGAGAACGTGACAAGGGGCCAGATGGCCGCGTTCCTGCACCGGGCCGACCAGACGGGCTAGGGCGCCCGATAGTTCTTCAGACGCCTGGCAGATGAGACGATCCAAAGGGTGTGAGGCTGATTCGTGTTCCCCTGGTTTTGGTGATGGTTGCCGCCGTCATCGCTCAGAGCCCATCTATCGCGCACTCCGAGGGGCCGCCGCCCGTGTCCTTCACCGGCTCGGGATGGGGTCATGGCGTGGGCATGTCTCAATACGGCGCACGCGCTATGGCCGGCGCCGGCCGCGATGCCGACGAGATCGTGGACCTCTACTTCTCCGGATCGGATGTGGTTCCACTGTCATCGGTGGTGTCTGGCTGGCTGGTAGACGATCCACAACCGCTGTGGGTGAACCTCATCAGCCGCGCCGCCACATCGGGGGTGAGCTTCGCCGCCGTCGGGGATGCCTCCACGTTCTGTCAGCAAGAGCCGGCCTGGGTCGGGACCATGAGCCAGTCGAAGAACGGCGAGGAGTACGCCCCGTACATCATGCTCCTCGAACAGCGGCTCATCGGGGCAGGCCTCTCCCCCGGTCCAGTCGATGGCCTCTTCGATGCGGCCACTACCGCAGCAGTCAAAGAGTTCCAATCAGATCGCGGCCTGGTGAGCGACGGGTTGGTCGGCACCAACACCAAGAACGCACTCTGGCCCCCCGATTCGGGCGACCGCTGTGTGATCGCCACCCCGCTCACGACATCACCGCGCATCTTCACCCCCAACTTCACGGGATCGGAGTGCACCCTCAGCGGTGCCGTGGCCCCGGGTGATTGTGTGGGGAGCGTCAGGGACCTGACCCAGTCCAAGCGGGTGAGCATCCCCGAGCGCAAGATCCGAAACGGAGGGACGATCGAATTGGCGCATGGTGACCTCAGGGTGCGACCGGATCGATCGGGAGGGTCGGGCTCGTTCGAGGGACTTCACGTGCTCGTCGAGATCGGTGTTGACGACTATGTGCGGGGTATCGACGAGATGCCCTTCTCCTGGCCGACGCAGGCCCTTCGGGCGCAGGCGATCGCCTCCCGCTCCTACGGCGTCGGTGCTGCCCGGTCCCGTGGGCCGGAGAGCGGGTTCTCGGGATCGCTGCGGGACACCTGCTGGTGTCACTTGTGGTCGAGCACTTCGAGTCAGGTGTACGCCGGCTACTTCGCCGAGATCTATTGGGGCGGAGCCTGGAAAAACGCCGCCATCGCCACCGCCTCCAAGGTGCTCGAGCACCCCACAGCAGGGTTGGTCACCGCATACTTCAGCTCATCCAACGGAGGAGCCAGTGAGGCCAACGAGGATGCTTGGGGTAGCCCTCCCGTCTCCTACCTCCGGTCGGTGCCCGACCAGTGGTCCCTGGACCCGGTCAATCCCTATTCGACTTGGACATACACGTTCCCGGCCGATGTCGTTGCAGAAAAGGTGGGGATGGATCAACTGACCGGGGTCGAGGTCATCGCCACCAACCAGTCCGGTTCGGCGAAGACCGTTCGATTCGTCGGCACCTCGGGGGGAACGGGCGTCGTCGCCGAGAAGACCGGATCCTGGGTGCGAAGCCAATTCGGGCTGCGCTCCAACTTCTTCGGCGTGACGTGGGGCGACGCCACCCCACCACCTGCCCCGACCCCTGCTCTGTCTGAAGGGTTCACCGACATCGCCGGCAACACGTTCATCAAGGACATCGAATGGGCCTATGAGGAGGGTGTCACCAAGGGGTGCAATCCGCCCGACAACACCCTCTTCTGTCCGGGAGCCAAGGTATCGCGGGGCCAAATGGCAGCATTCATCGGTCGGTTCCTCGGTCTGCCGGCCACCAGTCAGGACTTCTTCACCGACGACAACGGATCGACATTCGAGAGCGACATCAACCGTCTCGCCGCCGCCGGAATCACGAAGGGATGTGGCGGCAGCCGATTCTGCCCGGGCCAGAGCGTCACCAGGGAGCAGATGGCCGCCTTCCTGGTTAGGGCCTTCCATCTCGTCGACGACGACCACCCTGGGTTCGCCGATGTGTCACCGTCGAGCACGTTCGCTGCCGACATCTCAAAGTTGGCGACAGCGGGGATAACGAAGGGGTGCAATCCACCGACGAACTCGAAGTACTGTCCCCGGGACTCGGTCACACGGGCCCAGATGACCGCTTTCCTCCACCGGGCGGCCGGAAGCTGAGACCGATCGCCTCTATTCGCTGGCCCTGTGCAGGAAGGCCGCCAACTGACCTCTGGTGAGCGGGTCTTCGGGACAGAACCGATCATTCAATGGAGGGTTGCAGCCACGGGTGATCCCCGACGTCGCCAACTTCCCGATGTCCGCCGCAAACGTGGAATTCTCAGGAACATCCCCGAAACCCGGGTGAGTGTTCGCCGACAACCCCAACATCCGAGCCACGAAGGCAGCCATCTGCCCCCGAGTCACCGGACCATCGGGACAGAACCGATCATTCAATGGAGGGTTGCAGCCACGTGTGATGTCCTGGCCGGACATCCACAAGACATCCTCGTAGAACGTGTGCTCCTGGGTGTCACCGAACGAGCGAGCGGTGCGGACCGTGCCCCGCAGCGGCGTCGACCAATTGCCAGCCGCGTCTCTGGCAAGGACCTCGATCGGGTATGTCTTGCCTGGCTCGAGACCGGAGACCACCGCATGTGATGACTGAGTCTTGTACTCCGCGAGGTCAACAAGTCGGAGCATGTAGCCGGTGACACCGACGTTGTCGGCGGCGGCACCCCACGAGATGGTCAATTCCCTCTCACCGAACCTGGTCACCGATGCTGTGGCGGTTTGGGGCCACAGTGGCGGGATCCCGTCGAGCGTGGTGGCCGTGACCTCTAGAGGGCTGCTCAGATTGCCCGCCGGGTCTTCGGCGCGTATCGCGAAGTCGTATTCGGTAAGCGAAGCGAGACCAGACGTCGTGTACGAGTTGGCCCCACCGTGAGTGACAGCCACCTGCACACCATTTCTGTACACCCGGTATCCCGAAACGACCTTGTCGTCGATGGCGTCGGGCCAGGACAGGATCATGCTGTCGGAGGTGATCGACTCGACGCCCAGGGTGGCCGCCCCCGACCATGTGGGGACGCTGACGTCCACATCGGTCAGGAACTCGAGTGCCTCCCGCGCCTGGAGAAGTCCATGTCCGTACATCGGGTCGAAGCCGCTCGGCCCGAGATCCAGGGCTGTGCCGCTGATGATCGCTCTCACCGCCTCCTGGTCCAGACCGGGCTCGACAGCCTTCAGCAGAGCCGCGGTGCCGGCCACGTGGGGCGTGGCCATCGATGTTCCCTGCCATGGGTAGTACCCCCAAAGCGAACCAACAAATGTCTCTTGAACCACGCCATCGAGCCAGCCATCCCCGTTTGCGTCCTGGCTGTTGTCCCCACCCGGGGCAACGACGTCCAGAGCCGCCCCCCAGTTGGAGTAGGGAGCCAGCGAATTGTTGAAGTCGGTGGCTCCGACGGCGATGACGGATGGATGGCTGGCCGGGTAGGCGACCGTGCCGGTACCGGCATTTCCGGCGGCGGCCACGACCACGATGCCGTCACTCACCGCGAGAGCAATCGCATCGTCGAGCAATTGGGATGATCCGCCGGTCAACGAGAGGTTGATGACGTCGGCTCCGTGGACTCTTGCCCACTCGATGCCGCGAGCGACAGTCGACGTGTATCCGACCCCGTTGTCCAATACCTTTACGGGCATCAACGAGGCATCGAACGCCACTCCTGCGACACCCAACCCATTGTCAGTGCACTGAGCAATGGTCCCGGCGACGTGGGTCCCATGGCCATGATCGTCCATGGCTGCCACCTGGCCCGTAGCCTGGGGAAACGTTGCCTTGAAGGGTGCGACGAACTGCTGGCAGTTGAGGTCTTCCCCGCCATGCGAAACCCCTGTGTCGACGAC
>JBAPYG010000004.1:0-8015 GCA_049284615.1 Acidimicrobiia bacterium | reverse complement strand
GTAGATCAGCTGGGCGAGGTCCTCGATCGAGTAGATGTCGTGGTGGGGTGGGGGTGAGATGAGGGTGACACCCGGCTCGGTATGACGCAGGCGGGCGATCTCATTGGACACCTTGTGCCCTGGGAGCTGACCCCCCTCCCCCGGTTTGGAGCCCTGAGCCATCTTGATCTGCAGCTCCTCGGCCGAGCTGAGATAGGCGGGGGTGACCCCGAAGCGGGCCGATGCGACCTGCTTGATCCCGCTGTTCCGTGATGTCCCGTAGCGGGCGGGGTCCTCCCCGCCCTCACCCGAGTTCGACAGGCCGCCGATCGAGTTCATCGCCTCGGCCAGGGTCTCGTGTGCTTCCCTGGACAGGGCACCCAGTGACATGGCGGCAGTGACGAACCGGCGCATTATCCGGTCTGAGGACTCGACCTCCGCGACGGGCACCGGGGCCACCCCGACGAATGTGAGCAGATCGCGGACCAGGGCGGGGGCGCGATCGTTGATCGTGGACAGATATGTCTGCCAGGCCTCGTCTTCGCCGGACCGGACCGACTTCTGCAGGTCGAGGACGATCTTGGGCCCCGTGTTGTGGAACTCCTCGCCACGTCGATGCTTGTAGAAGCCTCCGGGTATCGGCTCACCGGCGGCGTAGGCACCGTGGGCAGCCAGCGCCTGGGTGGCGAGTTGCTCGTAGCCGATGCCACGCAGCCGGCGTGGGGCATTGCGAAATGCGCGGTGACAGATCTGCTCGCCGAGACCCATGACCTCGAACAGCTCCGAGCCACGGTATGCGGCCAGGGTGCAGATTCCCATCTTCGACATGATCTTGAGCAGCCCGGTCTCGAGACCGCTTCGGTAGTTCTCCTGTGCGGTGACCGGGTCGATCTCGATCATCCCCGACCGGGCCAGATCGATGACCTGGTCGATCGCCAGGTAGGGGTTGACCGCCGAAGCGCCAAATCCGATCAGGGCGGCGATGTCATGTGCGTCTCTGGGCTCGCCCGACACGACGACGAGTGAGACGTCGCCACGGACTCCCTGGTCGATCAGATGATGGTGCACCGCTCCGACGGTGAGCAGGATCGGCACGGGCGCATCCTCTGTGCTCGTCTCCCGATCCGAGATCACGAGGATCGAGGCGCCGAGCCGGACCGCATCGGCGGCCTCCTCACAGATGGCGTCGATCCGGTCCTTCAGACCGGCCGGGCCCTCACCGCGGGGCCAGGTGGCTGCGATCCAATGGGAGAAGAAGCGTCGATCCCCGGAGCGCACGATGGCGTCGAGCTCGGCGTCGGAGAGAATTGGGCTGGCCAGCTCGATGAGATGGGCCTGACTCGGTGAGTCCTCGAGGATCGGCCCGCGACGGCCGAGCTGGATGCGGAGGGACATCACCAGCTTCTCCCGGATCGGGTCCATGGGCGGATTGGTGACCTGGGCGAACATCTGGTGGAAGTATCGGGTGAGACGACGGGGTCGCTCGGCGAGGACGGCGAGACCGGTGTCGTCGCCCATCGAGCCGGTGGGCGTCGTCCCCTGGGCGAGTGGGGCGAGAATCAGTCTGCGCTCCTCGGCGGAGTAGCCGAACACCCTGGTGAGGGCGCCGGCGTCGAAGCGATCGTCGTTCAGTGGGTCGAACGGCGCCTGGATGTGGAGGGCTTCGGTGGTGACCCAGTCGGCGTAGGGAAGAGCGTTTGCCAGCTTCTCCTTGACCGCATTGGAGCGTCCGATCTCCCCGGTGACACCGTCGAAGGAGATCAGCTCACCCGGGCCGAGTTGACCGGTCTCGGTGGCGCGGGACTCCTCCTCCGGGCAGACACCTGCCTCGGATGCGACGATCACGACGTCGGGAGTGATTGTCCAGCGGGCGGGACGCAGACCGTTGCGATCCATGCCCGCCAGGAGCGAGATCCCATCGCTCGCTGCGATGACAGCAGGCCCGTCCCAGGGCTCGGTCAGGAAGGCGTGATAGCCGTAGAAGGCCTCCAGCTCGGGTGAGAGATCGCTCACGTTCTCCCAGGCTGCCGGGATCAGCATCTCCTTGACATGTGGCAGTGATCTCCCGCTCTGCAAGAGCAGCTCGAAGACGTTGTCGAGGCTTGCGGAGTCGGAGAGCTCGGGTTGCAGGAAGGGGAACACGTCGGGGAGCCGGTCACCCCAGACACCGGGGGTGGCGCCCCTCTCCCTGGCCTCCATCCATGACCGGTTCGACTGGATCGTGTTGATCTCTCCGTTGTGGGCCAGGGATCGGAACGGCTGGGCGTTGTCCCAGCTGGGGAAGGTGTTCGTCGAGAAGCGCTGGTGGAAGATGGCGAACGCGGTCTCGAAGTCGGGGTCCCGGAGGTCCCAATAAAACTCGGCGATTCGACTCGCGGTGAACAACCCCTTGTAGACGACGGTGCGACTCGAGGCGGAGGGGATGGAGAAACCTGCATTGGCGTTGCGTTCCATGCGCTTGCGAGCGAGGAAGAGCGCACGCTCCAGATCGCGGCCGGTCATCTCCGAGGTGACGACGGCCTGCTCGATCAGGGGGAGGACCTCGACGGCGTGCTCGCCGAGGACACTGGGGTCGATCGGAACCGATCGCCACAGGATGAGACGGAGGCCCTCGGCCTCCAGGGCCTCGCTGACCAGCGATCGGGATGTGCCTGCGTCGTCAGGGGGCAGGAAGCACATGACGATCCCGACATGGTCGGGGGCGATCTGCTTGCCGTGTGCCGTCAGCTCCCGGGCGATGAGCTTGTGCGGGATCTGAGTGAGGAGCCCGGCGCCGTCACCGGTGCCATCGGCCGCTTTCGCGCCACGATGATCGAGTCGCTGCAGGCATTCGACGGCCAGGCGGGTCATCCGGAACGAGGGGACCCGGTCGCGGGCTGCGATGAGCCCGACGCCACAGGCGTCGTGCTCGGGTCCTTGTCGGATGCCGGGAAGGGCCATTCGCTACCTCGGGGGAACGTCAGATCTTAGGGTCGTGACCCCGATTCTCCAGATCCACCGGTGGCCTGAGAGGCGTTGCTATAGCAAGGGGTAGCGGATTTCGAGACCGCGTGCACGCACAGGCAGACCGACGAAGTCGGCCGTCTACGAACCTTCGCTGGGATAGCTCTTCTCGCCGGCCTCGATGGGAACCTGGAGCCAGTTGTCGACCGGTGGGATGGGACAGGAGAACCCGTCGGCATACACACAGGAAGGGTTGTAGGCGAGGTTGAAGTCGATGGTGACCGTGCCATCCTCATTGGGCTCGATGTCGAGGTACCGGCCGGCGCCATAGGTGGTCTTCCCGGACGTGGCGTCGCGGAACGGGAGGAACAGACCGGGGTGACCCGTGTCGTACAAGGTCAGCCGGGCCGGCTCGCCGTCTACCTCGAAAGCCACCGTGCCCACGGTTCGGTACACCTTCTCCCGCCCGTCCGAGGTGGGGAAGTTGATCTCCGCGCCATCTCCCGGCTCGACGGGGACGGTGAAGACGAGGTCGAGATCCGGCTCGAAGTAGCTGAGACCATCGAAGTCACTGCGATCGCCATGCCCCAAGGGCGAATGATGATCGGTCCTGAAGAACTCGTCCTTCTCCTGGCGGAAGACGAGATAGTCGTGTTCGTGCATGCAGATGGCAACGGCGCGACTTCGCGGCTGATTCCATCGCCGTCATAATCGTGTGATGGCCGGATACAGCGCGACGCCCCTTCCCAAGAAGCTCGGGATCGAGGCGGGGATGACCGTCGGCATCCTCAACGCCCCCAACTACTTCGACTTCGACCTGGGCGACCTCCCCGAGGGAGTTCACGTGGTGCGGGACTCCGAAGACGCGGCAGCCGACGTCTATCTGATCTTCGCCGATAGGGCCGCCGAGGCCGAGCGTGCCTTCATCAGGGCGATGAGCCTGCTCCCCCCGGATGGGTCGATATGGATCGCCTGGCCGAAGAAGTCGTCCGGCGAGGAGACCGACATCGTCGAGGACACCCTGCGCGACCTGTTCCTTCCCACCGGGATGGTGGACAACAAGGTGTGCGCCATCGACGACACCTGGTCCGGGCTTCGCTTCGTGGTCCGCAAGGAGAACCGGGGCGATTGGCCGCCGACTAGCTGAAACGGTGGGGCAGGATCTCGTCGATGGTGTGCTCCCTCACCTCCGAGCCCTCCGGCCCGGTGACGACGATCCGCCTGACGTCGAACTCCGACATGACCTGACGACAATCTCCGCAGGGATAGGCGCCATCGGTGTCCTCGGCGTCGATGCACGCCACGGCGACGGTGTCGATCGAGCGAACACCGTGGGAGACGGCAGTGTTCACGGCGGTGGCCTCGGCACAGGTTCCCGACGGGTAGGCGGCGTTCTCGACGTTGGCCCCGGTGAAGATCTCACCACCCGAGCCCACGACCACGGCGCCGACCCGGAATCCCGAGTAGGGCGAGTACGAGCCTTCGGCCGCCGCTCGGGCGGCATCGACCAACTCTTGGATGTCCATGCTCACTCCATCAGAGAATGGACGAAGCTAGCGGGGTCGAATGGCTCGATATCGTCCAATCCCTCCCCCAGCCCGACGAATTTGACCGGAACCCCCAGCGACCTCTCCACGGCGATCACTATCCCACCGCGCGCCGTCCCGTCGAGTTTGGTGAGAACGATGCCACTGATCGGCACTGCATCGGAGAACTCGGCGACCTGGGCGAGGCCGTTCTGCCCTGCAGTGGCGTCGAGCACGAGCAAGACCTCGGACACATCGTCGCCGCCGGCAACCCGGTGGATCTTCTCGAGTTCCGACATGAGGTTTTTCTTGCCGTGGAGCCGACCTGCCGTGTCGATGATGACCACGTCGACACCTCTCGCCCGCGCCGAGTCGATCGCGTCGAAAGCGACAGAGGCCGGATCGCCACCCTCCTGGCCCCGCACCACCTGGGCTCCGATCCGGTCACCCCAGGTCTCGAGTTGTTCAGCAGCGCCGGCGCGAAAGGTGTCGGCGGCTCCCAGGGTCACGCTCTTGCCCTCGTCCTGGAGACGTTTGGCGAGCTTGGCGATGGTGGTGGTCTTCCCGGTGCCATTGACACCGACGACGACCACGATCGCGGGCGCACCTCCGAGGCGCAGGGCACGGTCCCTGTCCGAGAGCTCGGATTTCAGCGCGTCCGAGATGGCCCGCCGCGCCTCTTCGACCGTATCGGGACGAGCGGCGCGGACCTGCGCCACGATCGCGGAGGAGGCGAACACGCCTACGTCCGCTGCGATCAGGGTCTCTTCGATCGCGTCCCAGGTGGTCTCGTCGAGACGGGTTCCCAAGGCGCGCCGGATCGCCGCTCCCAGGCCGAAGCGGGGCGGGGCCGCAGGAGACCGGGTGAGCGTTGTCTCGGTGTCCCTTTCGGGTCGACGACGGACGGAGACGAGCCCGATCGCCAACAGGACGACGACCAGCCCCGCCAGCACGATCAGGAGTGTCGTGTCCATTCCGGGTGAATCTATGCGACCTGGTCGGTCGACAGGCGATTGGCGGGGACGTCGGACCGCATCTCTTTGCGGATGGCCTGCGATGAGCCGCCGGGCTCCATGGTGACCCCGTAGAGGACATCCGCCGCCTCCATCGTCTGTTGCTGATGGGTGACGATGATGAGCTGTGCCCTCTGCCTGAACTCCTCCACGATTCGCAGAAAGCGTCGCAAGTTGGCGTCATCGAGCGCCGCTTCGACCTCATCCAGGACGTAGAACGGGCTGGGGCGGGCATCGAAGATGGCGAAGAGGAAGGCAAGGGCGGCGAGACTCCGCTCGCCACCCGAGAGGAGCGTCATATGTGAGACCTTCTTGCCCAGTGGCTGGGCGTCGATGACGACCCCGGATTGGGCGTCGTCCCGGTCGGCGAGGCGGATCCGACCACGGCCACCGGGAAAGAGCACTCCGAAGTACCGCTCGTACGCCTCGGCCACCTCGGCGAAGGCACGGTCGAATCGATTCTGGATCTCGTCCTCCAACGCGGCGATGACCTTGCGCAGCTCGGCGCGGGACGACTCGACATCGGCCATCTGCTCGGAGAGGAAGGTGTGGCGCTCCTCCAGGTCGCGATACTCCTGGGCGGCCAGTGGGTTGATCGGGCCCAGTCGTCGCAGCTGAGTCAGACCCGACTCGAGGCGCCCGGCGAGGTCGGCGTCGTCGGGCGCCTCGGGCCTGGGGGCGGCCATGGCGGCATCAGCGTCGGAGTCGGCGTCCCTGCGGATGGCCTCGAGGATGGCCTCCCTGCGCATGCGAAGCTCGGTGAGGGTGATGTCGATCTCGGCCACGCGACCCCGTGCCTCGGCGATCGACTCGCTGCGGGTTTGGTGCTCGCGACGGGCTCCTTCGAGCTCATCACGGACATCCCGGTTGTCGTCACGAAGACGGGCCTGACGCTCGCGAAGGGCGGCGATCCTGTCTTCTAGCGTGGTGACGGCGCGACGGGCGTAGCTGCCCACCGTCTCCAGTCGTGCCGGGTCGACGTCGGAGACCACCCCGAGGTCGAGACGCCCCAGCTCGTGGTCGACGGCGAGCTTGCGGTCTAGGAGGAGCTTGCTGCGCTCATCCACCGCTCTGACGGCTGCGGCGGCCTCCTGCCATTCCGAACGCGCCGACTCACGGTCTGCGGCGAGACGAACTCGGCGGGCCTCTATCTCCTCCCATACCGCCAAACGCTCCGCCTCCTCGCCTTCCAGGGCCTGCAGACGCTCGGTGAGGACCGAGGCCTGCTCGGTCCCGGCTTCGATGGCCGCTTCCAACGAAGAGCGACGATCGGACAGACGCGCACGTTCTTCCTCGATTCCCAACAGAGCTGCCTGCATGCGCTTCATCGCCTCGGAGTGCCCGGCGATCGAGCTCTCGGCCTGTTCGAGGCTTTCCAGGGCTTCTCGCTCGAACTCGCGGCTCTTCTCGAAGTCACGTTTCGCAGCGGTGTGGATCGAAGTGGCACGGGCCAGCTCCGTCGCCGTCTTCTCCAACGCCACCTCTGCTGATTCGAGCATGGCCGAGCCCGCGCCATCAGGGTCGGCGATGCGGACGCCGGACACGGAGATGATGTCCCCCTCGGGGGTCACGGCCCGCAGGGATGGGTGCTTGGCGACGAGCCCCCAGCCTGCGCTCCAGCCTTCGACGAGGACCACGTCGCCGAGGAGACGACTGGCCAAGCCGACGTGATGGGACGGGCCGAGACGATCGATCAGGGCCTCGAGACCGAGTGCCGAAGCCACCTCGACGGCCGGCGCCGCCGTCTCCGAGATGGAGGAGACCACAGAGACTGAGCCACCCCCGGCTCCCTTCACGATCTCCACGGCCACATGCAACGACTGGGCGTCGCCAAAGGCAACGGCGTCTGCCCATCCGCCGAGAGCGGCGTTGACCGCCGGTTCGAGGCCCTCGGGGATGTCGAGTCGGGAGGTCAGCGATCCGAGAGCGCCGGGCGCGGCCTCCACGGCCCTTCGGGCGTCGGCATCGAAACGCCCTTCCAGAGCAGCCTGCACGGCGTCGTGCCTGGCTTCGGCAGAGACGCGTTCGATACGCGCCAGGTCGAGTGTCTCCTCCGCCGCCGACCACTTCTCCTGGTCGGCGATCCGCTTCTTGGTGGCAGTCGAGTACCGATCCTGCAGACCGGACACCGACTTGTCCATCGCCCTTATCTCGTCATTGATCCGCTCGATCTCGCGTCTCTCGTCATCACCTTGCGAGTGGAGGACATCGAGCCGATGGGAGAGACGCTCCAACTCCCGGCCATCGCGTTGCAGAGACGACTGCAGTGCGCTCAGCTCGCCTCGAACCGCGGCAAGGGCGCCCTCCGGCGACAGTGAGTTCTGCGTCGCCAGGGCGCGTTCCTCGTCTTCGAGCCGACGGAAGGCGGCTTCGGCACGTGTGGCGACGGCGTCGGCAGCACGGTGCTCGCCCTCGATCAGACCCAGCTTCTCGGCGATCGCCACGGCTTCGTCCTCGAGATCGGCGCGCCGCTCGACGGCGGCCTCGCGACGACCGCTCATGGCGCGGCTGCGCTCGACGGCGATCGAGGCCACCCGGCGCAAACGTTCGTTGG
>JBAPYG010000003.1:0-2998 GCA_049284615.1 Acidimicrobiia bacterium | reverse complement strand
CGGGCGAGCTCGGCGTCGATCTTCTTCCATTGCTCCTTTATCGACTCCTCGAGACGCGACTTGTTGGCCTCGATCGTGTCGAGATCGTGTTGAATTCGGGCCATCTTCTCGCGTGCGGGATCGATTTCTTCGAGCATCTTCAGGACTCTCTCCTCGAGGGCGCCCTGCTGGCCCTTCAGGCTCTGCACCTCGAGTCGCATGTGCTCGGTCTCCCGCCCACTCATCCCCCCGGCGAAGAGCCTCGTCTCGTGCTCGCCGAGCTTGATCTCCAGGAGCTGGAGCTCACCTTCGGCCTTGTCGAGGTCGAGCTCGAGCTGCTTGAGCTCTGCTGCCTCGCGATCACGTTCCGCCGCCCCTTCCTTGGCTCGCTCATGAGCGGCCTTGTACTCCCCCAGCTCGGGCAGCGACTGACGTTCGTCGAGGAGGCGATCGATCTGGAGATCTATCTCCTGAAGGTCGAGGAGGTCGGCGAGACTGGTCAACTCCATGTGGCCCAGGCAGGGTAGCCCTCGCTCAGTCCCAAGTTTGAGGGTCGACGCCGGTGAGGTCGACCACGTCCAAACCGCTGGCCTCGGCGACCAGCTCGACGAGAGCCTGCATCCCCGGGCGCTCGGTGGCGATGTGACCCGGATCGGCCACGGACAACCCCAGGTCTCTTGCCGTCACACAGCGATGATGTGGCACATCTCCGGTCACCAGCACCTGTGCTACCTCGGCCGCAGCCTCGATGAAGCCGCTTCCGGAACCGGGGACGACCGCCACCACTCCGGCTTCGGCTTCCCTGTCGCCGGTGATCCGGATCCCTATCGGCCCGAACTCATTGCTGAGCATCGCGTCGATGGTCCCGAGGGTTCCGGCGAAGCTGCCGTAGCGCCCGATGGCACCCAGCCCGGTCTCGGGGTCGGCACCGAATGCCAGGAGATCTTGCAGGCCGAGGAAAGCGGCCAGGGAGTCCGCCGTTCCCCCAGGTGACGCATCGAAGTCGGTGTGGGTGACGAGGAGGTTGACCCCGGCCGTGATCAGCCGATACGCCCTGGCAGCGGCGGACCGGCCCGCGAGGAGCCGGTTGATTGGGTTGAAGAGGAGGGGGTGATATGTGACCAGTAGGTCGACCGGGGTCTCGACCAGACGCGCCAGCACCTCGTCGGTCACCTCGTGACAAACGCCGACGCTGCCCACCCCGTCCGTGGCGTCACCGAGTTGCAGACCGACGGGATCCCAGTCCGGGGTGTTCTCAGGTTGAGTGCGTTCCGCGATACGACTTGCGATCTGGGCGACTGTGGGCACTGTGGATCATCGTAGGCTCCGGCCGAATGGAAGAGCACCGAGCCCTGGAATGGAGGCCGCCCTCGACGTGGGAGCACCTCACGGTCATCGAATCTCACGCCGGCGGTGAGCCGTTCCGCGTCGTGGTCGACGGGCTGCCCGACATTCCCGGGGATACCGTGCTCGACCGACGCCGCTATGCAGAGGAGAACCTCGACCCCTTGCGGAGGCGACTCATGTGGGAGCCACGTGGCCATTCCGACATGTACGGGGGCTGGCTCGGCCCCCCGACCACGTCGGAAGGGGACCTGTCGGTGCTGTTCCTCCACAACGAGGGGTTCTCCACGATGTGTGGTCACGGCATCATCGCCCTGTCGAAGGTGGTGATCGACACCGGGATGGTGCCTGCCTCCCAACCGGAGACCACGCTGCGCATCGAGACGCCGGCAGGCCTGGTAGAGGCCACCTCCTCGGTCTTCGACGGCAGGGTCGTGTCGACCAGATTTCGAAATGTCCCCTCCTTCGTGAGCGGTCTCGACCTCGAGGTATTCGTCGAAACGATTGGCCAGGTCCGCTTCGACCTCGCCTTCGGGGGCGCGTTCTACGCCATCGTGGACGCGACGAGCCTCGACCTCGACCTCGACGACTCACTCGCCCTGATCACGAGGGGCCGAGAGATCAAGCAAGCCATAGTGGCGAGCCGGGACATCCGACACCCGGAAGATGACGACCTCGGATTCCTCTATGGCGTCATTTTCACCGGGCCCCCACTCGACCCGTCGAGCCACAGCCGCAACGTCTGCGTGTTCGCCGACGGCGAGATCGACCGCTCCCCCACCGGGACCGGAGTGAGTGCTCGGCTCGCCATCCTGCACGCACGTGGTGAGGTTGCGGCGGGCAGAGACATCATCGTCGAGAGCATCACGGGCAGCCGATTCGGAGGCAGGATCGTCGAAGTCCTCGATGGCGACCCCGAGCGCGTGATTCCCGAGATCTCGGGATCGGCCCATCTCATTGGGAGGGCTGAGATGTGGTTCGACCCCGTGGACGAACTGGGGGAAGGGTTCTTCCTCCGCTAGCGAACCGCCGGCACCCGACCGTTGGAGCTCTCATCGACGAGGACACACCCGGGAACGGTGAGGGTGAAACAGGCCCCGCCGAGACGTTCGGATACCCGGTAGTCGGCTCGTCCGCCATGTGACTCCATCACGGCCTGGACGATTGAGAGGCCGATGCCGAGTCCCGGCGTCACCGCGTCGAGACGGTGGGCGCCCCTCTCGAAGTGCTGCCATATGACAGACTCGAACCGGGTCGGCACGCCCTGCCCATTGTCGTGAACCTCGAACACGAGATCTCTGCCGTCGACCTTGGCCACCACGAGACATCTGTCTCCTCCGTAGCGGACGGCGTTGTTGATGAGGTTGGCCAAGGCCTGTTTCATCCGGTCCGCGTCGACGTGCACCAGGACCTCGGCGTCGAGATCTTCTTCGATCCGCACCTGGCCCGTCTCCGAGTTGCGAAGAACCGAGAGGACGATCGACATCGCCCGCACGTCCTCCCGTTCCATGGTCATGAAGGTGTTGTCACCCCTGGCGAGAACCAACAGGTCCGAGACGAGCCGGGACATGTGTCGGGCCTGGTCCGCAGCCTCGCCGATCATCTCCCGTTGCGCATCCACCGGGAACTCGTCGGGATGGTCGTCGAGCAGTGTGAGAAAGCCGACCATGGCCGT
>JBAPYG010000002.1:0-4914 GCA_049284615.1 Acidimicrobiia bacterium | reverse complement strand
CTTCCAACCTCCGTGGTCGTGGCGGCGCCGCCTTCCCCATCGGCCTCAAGTGGGAGGGGGTGCGCAACGCCGCCGGCGACGAGAAGTACGTGATCGCCAATGGCGACGAGTCCGAGCCGGGCACCTTCAAGGATCGGCTGTTGATGGAGGCCGACCCCTTTGCCGTGGTCGAGGCGATGGCCTTGTACGCCTTCACCACCGGTGCAACACAGGGCTATGTCTATGTCAGAGGCGAGTACCCCACCGCGGAGAGACGAATTCGCCATGCCATCTTCGAGTGTGAGAAGGAGGGCCTCCTCGGCGACAGCTTCCGGCTCGATGTGCGTCGGGGCGCCGGGGCCTACATCTGCGGCGAGGAGACTGCCCTGTTCGCATCCATCGAGGGGCATCGTGGTGAGCCGCGACAGAAGCCGCCGTTCCCCACCCAGTCTGGCCTCTTCGGCAAGCCTACGGGCATCAACAACATCGAGACTCTTTCGGCGGCGCTCCATGTCGTCTCTGTGGGCGGCGCCGAGTTCGCGAAGATCGGGACCGAGCAGTCTGCCGGGCCCAAGCTGCTCTGTGTCTCCGGCGGTGTCGCCCGACCCGGCGTCTATGAGGTGCCGTTCGGCATCACACTCGGGGCGTTGCTCGCCAAGGCCGGTGGGATCAGGGAGGGGCGCGAGATGGGAGCAGTGCTCATCGGCGGGGCCGCAGGTGTGTTCACCGACTCTTCGGCGCTCGAAATGCCCGTCACATTCGAGGACACCCGCGCGGCAGGGATCCCGCTCGGCTCCGGCTCCATCGTCTTTTTCGATGACAAAACCGACTTCGGACCGGTGCTGGCGCGCATCGCCCGCTTCTTCCGTGACGAGTCGTGCGGCCAGTGCGTCCCTTGCCGGATCGGCACGGTTCGCCAGGAAGAGTCGCTGGCGCGGCTCGCCATCGGGCGGCCACTGGGCTCGGTGGACGAGGAGCGGGAGAGACTGGGCGACCTGGCCCGCGTGATGACCGACGCCTCGATCTGTGGTCTCGGCCAGACCGCGTCTGCCGCCGTCCAATCGGCGATCGCCCTCGGGCTCCCGGGAGCGCCCAGATGAGCCACGTGACGGCCATCATCAACGGACAGCACGTGACGGTCACCGCGGGGTCCACCATCCTGGAGGCCTGTCGGGGGGCCGGTCTCGACATACCAACGCTCTGTTACGGCCCAACACTCACGCCGGCCAACGCGTGTCGTGTGTGCATGGTCGAGGTCGAGGGGTCACGTGTGCTCGTGCCGTCCTGCTCCCGGATGCTGGAGGATGGGATGGTCGTCAACACGGCCACCGAGCGCGCCGAGCACAGCCGAAAGCTCGTGATGGAGCTGCTGGGGAGTGCCAGCGAGCTCGACCGGGCCCAAGATTCCCTGGCAGCGTGGATCGAATCACACGACGCCGACCCTTCTCGATTCGGGCCTGGTCGAGGGGAGACGCCGCGGGAGACACCGCACCCGGGGCATCATCACGATCCGCTGGTCGGTCAGGCAGTGACGGTGGCCGAGCCGGCCAAGGTCGAAGACGATCTGTACGTCCGTGACTACAGCCGTTGCGTCCTCTGCTACAAGTGCGTCGACGCCTGCGGGGAGCAACACCAGAACACCTTTGCCATCTCGGTGGCCGGCCGTGGCTTCGATGCCCACATATCCACGGAGTTCGACGTGGCCTTGCCGGGATCTGCCTGTGTGTACTGCGGCAACTGCATCGCCGTGTGCCCTACCGGGGCGCTCGAGGGCAAGATCGCCTGGGACATGAAGGAGGCTGGGACTTGGGACGACTCCTCGCAGGAGGTCACCCGCACCGTCTGCTCCTATTGCGGTGTCGGCTGCAACCTCGATGTCCACACCCAGGACGGCGTCATCGTCGATGTCACATCCCCCCTGGACCACGAGGTCACCCTGGGCAACCTCTGCATCAAAGGCCGCTTCGGGTGGATGTACGTGTACGGCGGTCGCGACGACAGCTGATGAAGAGGCGTTGCTATAGCAAGAGGTCGTGGATTCCGAGACCTGATGCTATAGCAACGCCGGTTGACCGAGATGGGTGAGGCGGTCGAGACCCGGTGGGTGATGCGGGTGAGGGAGGGGGTGGAGCGGGTCGAGGACGATCTCGTGGTCGAGGAGCCGCTGGAGATCAGACTCGACGGCACCGCCCTGGCCGTGGTGATGCGGACCCCCGGAGATGACGCCGACCTGGCGCTCGGGTTCGCCATCACCGAGGGGATCGTCACCCGGCCCGACGCCATCACCGACATCGTCGACCTGGGGGAGGGACGTTGGGACCTCGTCACCGACGACCAGGTCACGGTCGATCCCGCGCAGTTCCAGCGGAACTTCTACAGCACCAGCTCGTGCGGAGTGTGCGGCAAGGCGTCGATCGATGCCATACGGGTCACCGGTGCCCGGCCGCCCCCCGGACCCGTCGTCACCAGCGATGTCGTCGTCTCGATGCCCCCTCGTCTGCTCTTGCATCAGAGGGCCTTCCACTCGACGGGTGGGCTCCATGCCGCCGCCGCCTTCGACCCCTCCGGGGAGATCGTGGCGGTGCGGGAGGACGTAGGCCGCCACAACGCGGTAGACAAAGTCGTGGGCCACCTGGCCCGCGGCCGATGGCCCCTGCCCTCGTTGGGTCTGATGGTCTCGGGAAGGGTCTCGTTCGAGATCACCCAGAAGGCCGCCGTCGCCGGCATATCCCTGATCTGCGGTGTGTCGGCCGCCTCCAGTCTCGCCGTCGACCTCGCCTCCGAGTTCGGGATGACGGTCGTCGGGTTCGTCCGCGAGGGTGGGTTCACGGTCTACACGGGCGCCGAGCGGATAAGCGACCTGGAAGACTGACCTCAGATCTACGATCCGCGGGTCATGAGTGACCGGCCAGTCATCACAGCCACGCGCACGACCCTCATCGCAGCCTGGGGCCTGTTCGCTGCGCTGGCCCTGCTGATGGTGGGCAACGGTCTCATCGGTGTCCTGGTCGGTGTCCGTTCCGAGTTGGAGGGTTTCGCCACCGATGTCACCGGGCTGATCATGGCGGCATACTTCGTCGGGTTTCTGGCCGGATCGCAAGTGGCCCCCCGGATAATGGCGCGGGTCGGTCACATCAGGGTCTTCTCGGGTTTCGCCTCCCTGGCCGCGGCGGCGGCGTTGATCCAGGGCTTGTTGGTCTCCCCGGGCTCATGGATCACCCTTCGTCTTCTGTTCGGGTTTGCCCTGGCCGGTCTGTACGTCGTCGTCGAGAGCTGGCTCAACGACATGGTGTCCAACAAGAACCGGGGACGGGTGATGGCCATCTACATGGTGGTCTCGGTTGGGGGCCTCGGTCTCGGTCAGCTCATGATCGGGCTGGGGAACCCGTTGCTCAACACCCTCTTCATCGTGGCGGGGACGCTGATGGTGGTTGCGATTGCGCCTGTCTCGCTGTCGATCAACACGGCCCCCCACTTCGAGTTGCCACCGAAGGCCCGTTTCCGGGAGTTGTGGCGCGACGCCCCTCTCGGTGTCATCACGGCCATCGGCTCCGGCTTGGCCAATGGCGCAATCATCTCCATGGCGGGTGTCTACGCCACTCAGGTCGGGATGTCCACGGCGCGGACCGGGCTCTTCGTGGCGGCGGCCGCAATCGGCGCGGTTGCCCTCCAATGGCCGATCGGGCACATGTCCGACCTGATCGGCCGACGGCGCTCGATTCTCATCGTCACCGTGGGATCGCTGGTAGTGGGGCTGGTCGCCCTCAGCCTGCCACCCGACGGGATCGCCCTTATCGGGGCGATGTTCCTGCTCGGCGGTCTCTCCTATCCCTTGTACTCACTCGCGTTGAGTCACGTCGTCGACGTTCTCCCGCCCGGCGAGGCAGTCGTCGGAAGTGTGGCGGTCGTCTTCCTCTACGGGGTCGGGGCAATCGTCGGCCCGCTCGGCGTGTCGGTGGCGATGGGCCGCATCGGGCCGGACGGGTTCTTCTGGGCCGTGGCCGCGGTTTACGCCGCCATCGGTGTGTACGGCGTCTATCGGTTCAGCCGCCGCTCCCGCGTCTCCGAGCTGACTCCCGAACCGTATCTGCCGGTGCCCGTCAGGTCCACATTCGTGCTGCGTCGGGATCCCGGCGACGAAGAGTCAGCGGGTGAGGGCGGCTGAGAGCCGGCGTGCCGCGTCTGCGGTGGCGCGGCCGATCTCATCGGCGTCGTCTTCGCCCGGGAAGCGATAGGCCGGGCCGTGAACGTGCAGGGCCGCGGTGATCAGGCCGTTCTTCTCCCGGACCGGAGCCGCCACGGAGTTGATGCCCTCGACGAACTCCTCGTACACCCAGACGTACCCGCGGATGCGGATGTCGGCGAGACGCTTCCTGATCTGGGCAGGGTCGGTCACGGTGTTCTCGGTCATCCGGACCAGGTTCCTGGAGAGATAGCGCTCGGTTTGTTGCTGGGGCCAGTGGGCCATGATCACGAGACCGGAGGGAACCACGTGCATGGGGATGAGCTCGCCGGTCCAGTCGCGGACCTGGACGGGGTGCTTGGCGTCCGTCTGGTCGACGTAATGCACCTGATACCCATCCGGGATGGCGATCCCGGCCGCCTCTCCTGTCAGAGCTGTCATCTCGTCGAGATAGGGGCGGGCGAAAGCAGTGAGCTGTGCCGGGCCACCCGCCGCCGATGAGAGACGCTGCACCATCGGGCCGAGACGGTACATGCGCCCATCGTCGTCACGTTCCACGGCCTCGACGTCCTCGAGGGTGGCGAGAAGTCGGGCCACTGTGCTCTTGGGCAGCTCCACGCGGCGCGCGGTCTCCGACAGCCCTGCCGGCGATTGCGCCAGAGCCTCGACGATGCGCATGGCGCGGGCTACGGATTCGACACGGGCCATCGCGGCCCATCTTACGGGACTCGTGCCGCACAGCGGAACGCCCG
>JBAPYG010000001.1:0-2058 GCA_049284615.1 Acidimicrobiia bacterium | reverse complement strand
GCGCCGCCCTCCGCTGACGCCGCCGGGCTGGCCGCCTTCCCCAGATCTTGGATGATCGGCGGGCCTATGGGAACAGGGCCTATGGCAACGCGGATCATCTCGATGGGGGGTTAGTCCCCTTCCCCCTGTCGGGCGGCCCGTTCCGGGCTGAAAGTCTGGCGTGTTGCGCGCGGCCGTTGGTGGTGGTGTCGCGTTGGGCTGGGTGGTCGTCCGCAGACTTCGTCGCTCCTTGGTTCGTAGGAGGCCGTGGGTTAGTCGGATGCTGGTGGCTGCGCTATGGGCCTTTCACTGTTGCTTCGAGCACGAGGATTAGCTTCACCCGTTCCTGTAGCCGCCGCGGGCGACCGCCGTGTTGGTTGGTCCAGGTGAGGGAGCCCTGTCGTGTTGGAAGAGACGCAGGAACGTGAGGAGATCATCGAACGGGTCGCGGCGTTGGACATCGGGAAGGCGTCGCTGGTGTGTTGTGTGCGAGTGCCCAACCCGGCCAAGGCGGGTGGTGCCCGGTTGCAGGAGGTGCATACCTACTCGACGATGACCCGGGCGTTGACCGGAATGGCGTTGCGGCTGCGGGAGCTTGGGGTGACCCGGGTGGTGATGGAGGCCACCAGCGACTATTGGAAGCCGCCGTTCTACCTGCTGGAGGCGTTCGGGTTCGAGACGTGGCTGGTCAACGCCCGTGACGTCAAACACCTCCCGGGACGGCCGAAGACCGACCGGCTGGACGCGGTCTGGTTGTGCAAGGTCGCCGAGCGGCAGATGCTGCGGCCCAGCTTCGTGCCACCGCCGGCGATCCGGGCCTTGCGGGACCTGACCCGCTACCGGGTCGATCTCGTGGCTGCGGCCGGCGCGGAGAAGAACCGGGCCGAGAAGATCCTCGAAGACGCCCAAATCAAACTGTCCGTGGTGGCCTCCGACATTTTCGGCACCTCCGGCCGGGCGATGATGACCGCCCTGATCGACGGCCAACGCGAGCCGAGGGTGCTGGCCCAGTTGGCCCGCTCTTCCCTCCGGCGCAAGATCGACCTGTTGGAGGAGGCGTTCGTCGGCCGGTTCACCGACCACCACGGATTCCTCCTGGCCAAGATGCTGGCCCGGGTCGACGCGATCGAAGCCGACATCGCCGACGTCGACGCGCAGATCGAGGAGTACATCGCCCCTTTTGCGGAAGCGGCGGCCCGGCTCGATGAGATCCCCGGCGTCGGACCCATCGCTGCCCGGGCGATCATCGCCGAGATCGGCGTCGACATGAGCCGCTTCCCGACCCCGGCTCACCTCGCGTCCTGGGCCCGCTTCGCCCCCGGCGTCAAAGAATCCGCCGGCCGCCGCAAAGGCAACGGGTCCACCGGACACGGCAACCCGTATCTGGCCCGGGTCCTGGGCCAGGTCGCCGTCACCGCGTCCCGGACCGACACGTTCCTCGGCGAACGCTACCGCCGCATCGCCCGGCGGCGAGGCGCTAAACGGGCCATCGTCGCGGTCGGCCGATCGGTCCTGACCATCGTGTGGCACCTGCTGTCCGAGCCCGAGAGCGGCTTCACCGACCTCGGGCCCGACTTCTACAACACCAAGATCAACCCAGAGCGGCGCAAACGTAACCACGTCCACCAACTCGAAGCCCTCGGCTACAAGGTCACCCTCGAACCAGCCGCCCTACCCGCCGCCGCCTGACCCCGTCGCACCCAAAAGACCCCGGGCTACGCCCGGAGCTGACGCGTGCCCACCTCAGGTCGACTTTCGGATTAGGTGAAGATGGCGGCGAGGACTACCTGGCTGACGTCGAAGGACCGGGGCGAGGAGAACGTCGGCGCCTTCGTGGCGGCCGAGATCTGCCGGAGGATGTTGGAGTCCGAGTCGATGCCCAGGCCGACCGTGATCAGCCGGACCGGCTTCTCGGCGGTGCCGCAGGTGCCCTTCAGGTTCTCCACCAGCTGGTTGAGGGACAGCGTCTGGGACACGTTGTTGTCGTCCGCCCCGTCGGTAAGCAGCACGATGATGTTGGCCGAGCCGGCCTGGTACTTGGCCGCGACCTCCTGGCAGGCGGCCCAGGCTGTGTTGTAG